>CALJIQ010000562.1 GCA_937973995.1 uncultured Saprospiraceae bacterium | reverse complement strand
AATTCTTCAAAAGCGTATCATACTTACCACTATCATTCAATACGGTTATTGCTTCTTTAATCTCCACATCATTGCGTAAACCAATTTGAATTTTACCTTTTTGGAAGTAATAGCGGCTCACAATTTCTTTCTCAATCTGATCCGATATTTCTTTTTGGAAGCGGTACATGTCTTTCTTCTTCGCCTCTTTGATTTTCTCTTCTATATCTTTGAATTCTCCTGCTAAAGCTTGATCGTATTCTTCTTTCTCAGAAGCAGCTTTTAGCTTTTTTAAAGCTTTTTCCGTATTTGTATTATAAGAGAAATTCTTTTTGTCTAAGTAAGCTATAAAATTTTCAAAGTCACTGAATTTAAAAGTTTCCACTGCATCAATCGTTTCTTTATTCTGACAGTATTGAGTAACGTAGTCAAAGATTAAATGCTTGGAATTTAAACTACTAATTACTTTCGCACTTTCGCCTTTATCCAAATAAACGTCAGGTTTTACCCCACCGCCATCTAGTACCACTCTGCCATTTTTCGTTTTAAAAGGCGTACGCAAAGAATCAGGAATATTCACAGGAGTGCCATCTGCATATTCTACGCCTTGGATGCAACGTCCACTAGGTACATAGTACTTCGCAATGGTCATTTTTACTTTGGAGTTATAGCCGATGTCTTTGGTGTTTTGTACCAAGCCTTTACCATAAGAACGCTGTCCGACCAATATTCCTCGATCTAAATCTTGGATAACACCCGATACAATTTCCGAAGCCGAAGCCGACCCTTTGTCTATCAAAACCGCTACTGGAATATCGGTATCAACAGGCTTATTTAAGGTTTTAAAACTTCTATCCCAATCTATTACTTTTCCTTTGGTCGTTACGACCAATTCATTTTTATTAATAAATACATTGGATACATTCACTGCTTCTGCTAAAAGTCCACCACCGTTGCCTCGCAAGTCAAATACAACTCCTTTTAAATCAGGATTTTCTTTCTGTAAATCTTTTAGTGCATTCGCTACATTTCTACCTGCATTTCTAGTAAAAGTAGTCAAAGCGATATAGCCAATATCTTTATCCAACATGCCTGAATAGGGGACATTTTCTACATTTACTTCTTCTCTGGTTAAAGCCAACGTTCGTTCTTTCCCTTCTCCTGGTCTTTTGATGCGCAGACTCACTTCTGTTCCAGGGTAGCCTTGCATAAACTTATTGATATCTTCCGAACTTTTTCCAGCTACTTCCTTACCATCAATGGCAATAATGACATCCCCTGCTTTTAATCCCGCTTTAGTAGCAGGACTATCTTCATAAGGGGCGATTAAGGTAACTTCTCCATTGATTTTTGCGAAATCTGCTCCAATTCCATTGTATTTTCCTTCCGTTATATATCGGAAGCCTTCAATTTCAGACTCAGAAATATAATTGGTGTAGGGGTCTAAAGACTCCAACATGGCATCAATTCCAATTCGCATCAGTTTTGCAGGATTCAAGTCATCAACGTAGTAGGTATTAATTTCTTTGTACAGGTTGGTAAAAATTTCTATGTTTTTAGAAATTTCAAATAGACGGTCGTGGTCTTTTGGCACGGTTGCTAGTGCAATAAAGCCGATCATGCCAACGCTTAAAATTTTAATGCTTCTTTTAATGGTCATTGATATTTTCAAATTAAGTAAGTTTGTCTCGATTGGTCAATTCTTTAAACGATCTTTAGTGTAATTATAGTCTATTGGAAAAAGGAAGACTAGGGGAAGAGTTTATAGGTTTAGGTTTGAAAAATACATATTTTATATATTATTAGCAAAGAATTTTGTGTTATTAAGGCGTTAATTTATTTCATATGGGTGTCAAGGCTTCGGAGGGCTGGAAAATATCCTTGCTTCTGACAGAGAAATGCGCTGTTCATCCTTATAGGCCACTACAAAAGCCCCGTAAAAGCCTAGTTTGGTCAACTGAATCCGTTGTTGGGCGGCAGCCTCGTAGTCTCCGAAATTACCTAGCATATATTTAAATAATTGCTTTTCTTTTAGTACTTCCAATTCCTTTACTTGTTCCCATTTAGGTGTGTTAGTATCTATGGGCGTTTTTGAAGCCGCCAATTGGATTCTAAACCGAATGGTAGGGGAGGGGACTATTTCCTTTTCTTCCAAAATTCTTTCCTCAAGTTCATTTTCTGAAAGCTCTTCTTTGATTTCTTCCTCAATTATTTCTGCTGCTTGGGGATTTTCAGAGGGTATCTCTTTCACTATCTCCTGCTCGGATGCTTTAGGTGGATCATAGGCTACGGGTTCAGTAGCTCGATAGGGAGCTTCTGATTCTGTTATTTCTGTTGCTACAGGTTGGGTAGGAGGAAGGCTAACAGGAACTGCTACCACGGGAGGTGCCTCATTGAATACGACAGGTTCTTCAATAACAGGGGTGGAAATTATACTAATAGCTTCCCTTTCCACTTCTTCTTTATATTCTTGAAAGGCAAGAAAAATAGCCTTCGCCATATCTGCTTGTCCTGCGCTGGAATTTAAATACACTTCATCTTTAGAATTAGTTAAAAAACCAGTTTCGATTAATACACTAGGCATCGTTGTCTCTCGTAATACGACAAAGTCATCTTGCCGCACGCCTCGGCTTTTTCTCTTAGAATGGCGCATAACATATTTTTCTACTTTTTCTGCTAACAGAATGCTTCTATCCAAATAGGCATTTTGAAAAATACTGGAGAATATATACCCTTCATCACTATTTGTATCAAATCCTTCATATCGACTTTGGTAGTCCTCTTCTAAATAGACCGATTGGTTTTCCCTGTTGGCAGTATGGTTATCATTGGAGGGGATGCCCATCACAAAGGTCTCTGTCCCTCGAATATAAGCTAATTTTGCCCCCATGGCATTACAATGAATGGAGATAAATAAATCGGCATTATTTTCATTTGCAATTGCTGCCCGTTGATACAGCGGAATAAAAATATCGGAGGTGCGTGTATAGATCACTCTTATGGTAGGAAATGTAGTTTCGATCAATTGTCCTAGTGCCAACGTAATATTCAAAGCTAGATGCTTTTCTTTAGAATGTTTTCCGCTACATCCATCATCTTTTCCCCCATGTCCTGCGTCTAACACAATGGTATGCAAGAAATCGTTATTAGGAGTTATTCCACTATCTTTGCAGGTCTCATTTGAGAGACTATTGATCGTAAAAAGAACAGGTATTAGCAGACTAAATACTGTTAAGAATGTCTTTATCATTGAACTGTTGCGAGTTTCTAGTATAGATTGCATCGTTATACTACGAATGAGATAAATTACCGAAAATGAATCGTTTATTTGTTTAACCGTTTATTCGTTTAGCAGTATGGCTTGATAAACAGATAAACATTTTAAACAAATAAACAAGGCATGAAAATCGGATTTTTATCCAGACCGCAGTATACTTAACGCACGTTAACAATAGGTTATCGTCATTAAGGGCAATTGTGTATCTGATTCGGTAATGATAACTTGCAATATACCCTTAAATAGTCAATTTTAGTACCATATAATCCATTGTCTGCTTGAAGAAAGTACTTACCATACTAATTTTCTTCACTTTTTGCTGTTGTTGGACAGTAATGGGGCAGGTAGACTCTATTCCGCAAACTCCGCCACCCGAACAAGCACGGTCTAAACAGCAACGTATTCCGACTGCCCAACCCTCCAATTTAGATACCCTTCCTTCCTCTACTAATTACAATATTTCAGAAGATGCACTAGAAGAGGAGGTAGAATATGGTGCTACGGACTCTATTAACTACGACAATGCCAATAATCGGGTACATTTATATGGCGAGGCTTTTGTGAAATATCAAGGACTGGAACTAAAGGCAGGATATATTGAGATTAGTTTGGATAGTAATATTGCCTTAGCGCAAGAAGTGGTAGATACTTTTGGCAGGAGTAGTGGGCAACCCACTTTTACAGATGGTTCGCAGAATTTTTCTGCTAATAAAATGCGCTATAATTTTAAATCTAGTAAAGGGATTGTCTATGATGTAGCCACTACCCAAAGCAATTTATTTTTAAAAGGAACCAAAACAAAGTTTGTTACCCAAGGTGGTACTAAAGGGGATTCTACTTTTACAGATAATGTCTTATTTAATCGTAATGCTATTTTCTCTACTTGTGATGCGCCGCATCCACATTACGGCATTCGGAGTCGCAAGCAGAAGGTAGTACAAGATAAAGTCGTGGTCGTCGGTTTGTCCAATTTAGAAATTGGAGGAGTTCCTACCCCGGTTTATTTACCTTTTGGATTTTTCCCTTTAAAAGATTTCAAAAGTACAGGACTTATTTTTCCACAAGGCTATGAATATTCTCCGCAATGGGGTTTTGGCTTAGATGGGATTGGTTGGTACTTCCCGATTAGTGAAAAAATTGATTTGAGATTAACTTCCCAAATCTACTTCCATGGGACATGGGGATTGACCGCAGATTCTAGGTATAAAAAAAGGTATAAATACTCTGGTAATTTTAATGTGTCTTATGCTAGTCGGCGAAGTTTAGATACACCTGGTCGGCAAAACTCTTATAGTATTCGCTGGTCGCATAATCAAGATAGCAAGGCCCATCCAACGAGAAGTTTTAGCGGTAATGTGAATTTACAAGGAAACGGTTATCAGCAAGTCAATCGAAATGATGCGCAAAGCGTTTTGCAAAATACGCTTTCCTCCAATGTGTCTTTCAATCAACGCTTCCCCGGCAAACCCTATCGCTTATCAGCAGCCATGAGTCACTCTCAAAATACCCGTACTCGATTGGTTAATTTGAGCTTGCCTACGGTCAATTTCCAAATGAACAGAATCTATCCCTTCAAAAAAGATAGAGGTGGCAATAAAGAAAAATGGTATGAAAAAGTTTCTTTTAAATACGATGGGCAATTTCAGAATAAATTAACCGCTACCGATACTACCTTATTCACTAGAAAGACCTTGGAAGACGCTCGTTATGGTTTTAAACATAATGCGAGCACGGATATGAATTTTAATATTTTTAAATATATTTCTGTCTCTCCTAATGCCAATTTTAATGAAGTTTGGTATTTCCATTCCATTCGAGAGTATATAGATACTACTGGAAATATAGCAGAAGATTTACCCGCTACTTTTGATGCGGTTCGAGATACCTTATTGGGTTTTAAGCCTTGGCATCAATTCACGACAGGGGTATCCATGAGTACCAATTTATTTGGAACACTCCAATTTAAAAGAGGGCGACTAAAAGGGATAAGGCATACGGTCAAACCTAGTTTATCCTTTAATTATACGCCTGACTATGGGGCGGAAGATGGCTTCTTTGGAGGGGTTATCGATCAATATGATAGAGATACTAGTGAGAATGTTAACTTGAGGAGGTACAGTATTTTTGAAGGTGGCCTATTTGGTTCTCCTTCTACAAGTAGTGGCAGACGCATGGCACTTAGCTATAATATTAATAATATTTTTGAAGCAAAATTTCGCCCTAAACGAGACTCCGTAGATAAAAAAATAAAAATATTTGATAATATCCGAATGGGCGGGAGTTATAATTTTGCAGCCGATTCTTTGAAGTTTAGTGATGTTTCCATTAATGGTACTACTCGCTTGTTAAAGGGTATTTCACAGTTTACGGCGAGTGCTAGATATACTCCTTATACCGCAACGGTAAACAATCGAAAAATTGATAAATTCTATTGGCGCACGAATGGAAAAGTCTTACGTTTTTTAAGTGCAGATTTTCGGGTTGCTACTAGATTATCCGTTCGGGATATTAAAAAATTATTGAAAAAGGACAACTCCTCTTCGAGTCGTCCCGCTAGTGGCAATAGGAATAGCAATGAGCGAGCAAACCAACAAGATAATAGCTTCTTAAAATTTTTAGAAGGCTTTAATTTAAATCATACTTTCGCCCTAAGTGCTAGGAAAACGATAGATTTGCCAACTACTTGGGATATTCGTACCAATAATATTAATGTGCGAATCAGTAATATTCAATTAACAGAAAAGTGGGGTATGACCGTTGGGAATATTGGATATGATTTTAAAAATAAAAGAAGCACCTATCCCGATATTGGGTTCGTCAGAGATCTCCATTGCTGGGAAGCACGCTTCAATTGGCAACCTCAACGGGGAACTTATTACTTCACCATCAAGGTTAAAAATGCACCACTGGATATGTTGAAGTTACCGTATCAGAAGAATAATGTGGATGCTTTTGGAGGGTTTTAGCGAGTGAACGGGTTGCGAGTTGCGAGTGAACGAGTTGCTAATATCATGTAGGCAACCCGTT
>CALJIQ010000561.1 GCA_937973995.1 uncultured Saprospiraceae bacterium | reverse complement strand
ATCCTGCTTTACACAAGCTGTCCACCATGCCGTAATTTCAGCTATATGGATCGCTAATCGACCTAAGGTCTCTGATTTTTCGGCTGGTTTATAGTTCTTTTTATCAAAAGGTACCGCTGCTAAGTATCGCCTAGTCACTTCTGATTCTAATAATAGTTCTTTTAAAAAATCTTGTCCAATTGTCATGTAGGATTTTGCTTATTTTTCTAAATATCAAAGATACACAAGTTGTCAATGACATCTATTTTCGGTAGTGTACCAAATGTATTGATTTGGTTAAATGGGTTTGTATTTATAAAATCTATTAATACCCCCATCTGTCGGAATCCCAAAGGGATTGAATGTGAATAACGCCGTGTGCAACACGGTGGTAAGACCTTTTAAGGCGTTTCCCAACTCTGAAAGAGTTGAATCATGAACATTCAACTCCTCCAGAGTTGGGAGCACTACTTTCTTCCAGTACCCTAGATTGCATCTAGGGTTATTGATATTTAATCCTTTCAGGATTTTCGTTTAAAAAAAGGTAAGGTATCATAAGATTTTTCATATGCCCATCAATAGAATATCAATAGATAGCGAGCAATTTTGGAAATGCCAACTATCTTTCAATCCTTACATTTAATACACTACCAAATTTTCTTCCCCTACATCAAGTAATTTCCAACATAATGGTTGTTTCTTTGTTGCGCTGAAAAAAAGTAATCCCTTATAAAATAATTATGCTAGAAACAGATTACCTAATCATAGGCAGTGGCGCAGTCGGCATGGCATTCGCCGATACCCTATTAGCGGAGACAGAGGCAACTATTATTATGGTGGATCGCTATGCCAAGCCCGGCGGTCATTGGAACGTAGCCTATCCCTTTGTCACCTTACACCAACCCTCCCAATTCTATGGGGTTGCTTCAAAAGAACTGAGTAAAGGACGCATAGATCAAGTGGGGTTGAATAAAGGCTTATACGACTTGGCGTCAGGGGCAGAAGTCGGTGCCTATTATGAGGAGGTAATGCGTCATACTTTTTTGCCAACCGGCAGAGTACAGTATTTTCCGTTGTGTGATTATAAAGGAGATTTCGAGTTTGAATCTATGATGACAGGGGAGCGACATCAAGTGAAAGTGAATAAAAAATTAGTGGATTGCACCTATCTGAATACCACCGTTCCTGCTACTCATGCCCCAAATTTCAGCATAGCGGAAGGCGTTCCTTTTATGCCCTTAAATGACTTGCCCACCATCAAGCAAGCACCTGAAGGGTTTGTGGTAATTGGAGGAGGAAAGACGGGGATGGATGCTTGTATTTGGTTATTAGAAAATAAAGTAGCTCCTGATAAAATTACTTGGATTGTCTCTAGAGATGGCTGGTTAATTAACCGAACCAATACCCAACCAGGAGAAGCATTCTTTGAAAACACCATCGGTACCCAAGCCAATCAAATGGAAGCCATTGCGAAGGCGACCTCGATTCCTAATTTATTTGACAACTTGGAAGCGGCTGGAGTTTTAGTAAGGATAGATGAAAGTGTTAGACCTCAGATGTTTCATGGGGCAACCGTGAGTCCATTGGAAATGGAGGAGTTGAGAAAGATAAAAAATATCATCCGCTTAGGCAGAGTGCAAAGCATCGAAAAAGATCAAATTATTTTAGACAAGGGAACGATTCCGACATCTACGAATCATATCCACGTGGATTGCTCTGCTAGTGCTATTAGCAACTTGGTCACCAAACCTATATTTACGGGTGAGGTCATTACGCCTCAAACCGTTCGTGCCTATCAACCCGTCTTTAGTGCCTCTGTGGTTGCTTATATTGAGGCGCATTACGATGAAGATAAAATCAAAAATAATCTCTGTCAGGTTGTACCTTTACCCAATGCCGATATCGATTGGATACCTATGACCACCACGCAAATGGTCAATCAAATGACTTGGTCAAAAGATAAAACCTTACGGCGTTGGGTGCGGGCAAATCGCTTAGATGGTTTTGGTCAGTTGGTCGCTAGTGTAGATAGATCAGATGAACAAAAAATGGCGATCATGCAAAAATTCCGAGACTACGCCCTACCTGCTATGATGAAGCTGCAACAATTTATGACCGAATTAAATACGACTAATCAAACAAAAATGAAAAATCCACAATTTCAGGTTAAAAGAGATCTATTCTTTAAAGGACGTTTAGCAGATACGCCAGAAACGGATACCGCTTTAGAACATGGAGAGGTATTAGTTAAGGTTGATAAATTCGCTTATACTGCTAATAATATTACTTATGCCGTAGCAGGAGATATGGTTGGCTATTGGCAGTTCTTTCCACCAGTAGGAGAAGATACGGAAGGTTGGGGCGTGATTCCCGTTTGGGGCTTTGCGGAAGTAGTGGATTCTAGAGCGGGTGCGGTGCCTGTTGGAGATAGACTATTTGGCTATTTTCCGCCTGCTGCTCAGTTTAAAATGAAACCCATCAAAGTATCTGACAAGCGATTTATTGATGGGGCAGAACATCGGTCTAAATTACCCGCAGGCTATAATTTATACAGAAGAGTGAATAATGAAAAGGGGTACAATCCTGCTGCTGATCGAGAGCGGATGTTATTATATCCGTTACACTTGACTTCTTTTTGCCTTTGGGATTCTTTACAAGAAGCAGATTGGCATGGTGCTAAACAAGTGGTCATTATGAGTGCTTCGAGTAAAACCAGTACGGGTTTGGGCTATGCCTTACAAGCGGATGAACAGGCGCCTCCTACCATTGGGATTACTTCTTCCCGGAATTTAGACATGGTCAAAGGATTGAATCTATACGATCAAGTACTGACCTACGAAGAGGCAACGAACATTGATGCTAGCCTCCCAACGGTCATTGTAGATATGTCTGGTAATTCCAAAGTATTATTACAATTACACCAACACTTAGGAGACAACATGCGATTCACCAGCAATGTAGGCTTAACCCATTGGACCAATGCCAGCCCTACTCCACCGAAAGGCATGATTACTGAACGTAGTAAATTTTTCTTCGCTCCCGGTCATCTCCAAAAGCGAATTAAAGAATGGGGCGCGGATGGTTTGGATCAACGTTCTTCTACCTTTATGTCGGAGACCGCTGCTAAGACTAAAGAATGGCTTTCTTTTAAAACCATAGAAGGCTTAGAAGGATTAGCGGCTATTCATGGGGAAGTTTGTGAAGGGAAGAATGCGCCTAGTGAGGGGTTGATTGTGGAGTTGTAATAAATGGTAGACCTCTATTCCTTAAGCATAGGCTTATAGTGACAAACATGATTTTATTAAACACATATAGACTTAAGTTTTGTGCAAATATGGCAAAAAATTGCTCGGCGACTAAAGTCGCCTCGCAATAGGATTCTTTAGCGGCAGCGATTAAAAAAGCGTTTTTTTTTCAAAAACGCTTTTTTAATC
>CALJIQ010000560.1 GCA_937973995.1 uncultured Saprospiraceae bacterium | reverse complement strand
TTTGCGGTTCTGAGGAAGAAAAAATTAGTGCGTTTAGCGAGCTAAGTAAACTAATTTTTTCAAAGTCAGGTTCGTAAAATATTGGTTTTCAGCCGATAGAAATTTAGACATACTCTAAGTTCACATTAGCTTGACAATGTTAGATTATCAATTATACTAATAGGGTGAGTTAGTGATCTATCAATCAGATCACTTTGAGTGATCAGATTGAACGAAAACGTCTAATCTGATGACTTTAAGTTCATCTGATTAGTTGTCTAAGCGAAGTTCTGATTATAGAAACTACTAATTTAACATTGTCAAGTTAGTATGCTTGTAGGACTTTGTGAACTAATGTGAAACTACTAATGTGCCCTAATGTGGTTCAAAAATCAAGACCGATTATAAAAACAGATGTATTAGTAGTAGGCTCAGGTATTGCAGGACTAACTTTTGCGATAAAAATGGCAAAGAAACGTCCAGATTTAGAAATTTTAGTATTGACGAAAACGGACGAGCGAGAAAGTAATACCCGCTATGCACAAGGCGGGGTAGCAGCAGTTTGGAATTTTGAGGTGGATACCTACGAAAAACATATAGCGGATACCTTAGATGCAGGAGATGGATTATGTGATGAAGAGATTGTTTCTATTGTTGTGAAGGAAGGCCCGGAGCGAGTAAAAGAAATCATCGAATGGGGAGCTAGATTTGATAAAAATCAAAAAGACGAATACGATTTAGGGAAAGAAGGAGGGCACTCCGAATTTCGAATTTTACATTATAAAGATTTGACAGGTTGGGAAATGCAGCGTACCATTTCCGATTACGCAGCAGAGTTGCCCAACATTAAAATATTAGAAGAATACTATGCGATTGATATTATCACCCAACACCATTTAGGCCGAATTGTCAATCGAGTAACGCCTAATATTGAGTGCTATGGGGTATATGCTTTAAATAAAGAAACCAGAGAAATTGAGACTTTTTTAGCTCGGTCAACCGTATTAGCAACAGGCGGCGCAGGACAAGTCTATAAAGCTACTACCAATCCCGTAATTGCCACAGGAGATGGTATTGCGATGGTCTATCGGGCAAATGGTCGTTTGGAAAATATGGAATTTGTGCAGTTCCATCCGACTTCTTTATTTAATCCAGCAGGAGAAAATCCTTCTTTTTTGGTGTCAGAAGCGGTGCGTGGTTTTGGCGGTTTGCTAAGAGATCGAGCAGAGGTAGAGTTTATGCTAAAGTACGATGAAAGAGGCTCACTAGCCCCTAGAGATATAGTAGCGAGGGCGATTGATAAAGAAATGAAAGAGCAAGGGGAAGAACATATGTATTTGGACTGCCGACACTTGGATAAGGATAAATTTTATGCCCATTTTCCAACTATTTATGATAAGTGTGTTAGCATTGGGATAGACCCCATGAAGCAAATGATACCTGTTGTCCCTGCCTGTCATTATTTGTGTGGAGGTATCCAAACAGATGAGATGGGTAAGACGTCTATATTCAATTTATATGCTGCGGGCGAATGCACTTCTACCGGCTTACATGGTGCGAATCGTTTAGCTTCTAATTCTCTATTAGAAGCGATGGTCTTTGCCCACCGCATTCACTTGGCGGTAGATCAACAAATTGATTCCGTCACCCATAAAGAAGGAATCCCCGCTTGGAATGCTAAAGGAACGACCGAGCCAAAAGAGTTAGTTTTAATGACTCAAAGCCATAAAGAACTAAAAGAAATTATGAGTAGTTATGTAGGCATTGTTCGCTCTAATGTCCGTTTAAAACGCTCGTTGGATCGGTTGGGGCTGCTCTATAATGAGACGGAGGACTTGTATCGAGATTCTATGATCTCTCCTCAATTATGCGAATTGCGTAACTTAATTACTATCGCTTACCTGATTACTAAATCCGCTTCTATTCGACGGGAAAGTAGAGGACTTCATTTTACTACGGACTTTCCGAAATTATTGAATTTTGTGGAGGATTCTATATTATAGTCAATTGAATTGTTCGGTACTATGTATGTCTTAGCCAAGTAGTGGGACAAAAATAAATGTTCCAATTTTTTGAGACTTTTCGTTAGCTTTCAAAAATAAACTCCTTGACATACGTTCATTTTTGAAAACTAACAAAAAGTCAATTGGAACATTTATTTTTTCAATGTCCCCAAGGATTCCTATTGGCTAATATTTCAAATAGTGTACTATCCCCGTTTACATCAATCGTATCCGTCTATCTTTTTCCGTATATCTTTTAGTATCTTCTTATTTTTGTCACAAGTTGTGATACCTGTGAAGAGTTTAGAGTACTCCTCTTTTTACTCCTCACGCTTAACTTATAGTGATGTTTGACAATATAGAATTTGTAAATCCAGAATTACTTGTACTGTTATTACTCATACCCGCTATAGCAGCATGGTTTTTCTTTAAAAAGAAAGACCCTTATGTCTCCTTGAAGATGCCTACCTTGGAATCCATTACAGCGTTATCTTCCTTAAGGGGATCGCTTAGAAAATATCTGCCGCTGTTAAGGGTGTTAGCATTTGCTGCTTTGGTCATTGCAGTAGCACGACCTCGACAAACCTTAAAAGAAGAAGACATTAAGGCAGAAGGCATTGACATTTGTTTAGTGATGGATTTATCGAGCAGTATGCTCGCCCAAGATTTTAAGCCAGATCGTTTGGAAGTAAGCAAGCGAGTCGCATCGGATTTTGTAGCTAAGCGAGAATACGATCGAATCGGATTATCCGTTTTTTCAGGAGAAGCATTTACCCAATGCCCCCTGACCACTGACCATCGAGTAGTTAAAGAATTTCTAGCCAGTTTGAAATGTGGTCTATTAGAAGATGGTACCGCTATCGGTATGGGCTTGGCAACAGCTGTGAATCGCCTCAAAGAAAGCGAATCCAAGAGTAAGGTCGTTATCCTTTTAACGGATGGAGTCAATAATGCAGGATATATTAAACCATTGACAGCGGCGGAAATTGCTAGAGAATTTGAAGTAAAAGTTTACACCATTGGAGTCGGTTCTACTGGAGATGCACTAACACCTGTCAGCCGACGAAGCGATGGCAAATATATCTTCGGTTTAGCTAGGGTAGAAATAGATGAAGATTTACTCAATCAGATTGCAGACATGACGGGCGGTAAATATTTTAGAGCCACCTCTGCAGAAAGTCTAGAGAGAATTTATGCAGAGATAGATCAGCTAGAAAAGACAGAAATTGAAGTCACCTCTATCAAACGATATAGCGAAGAATTTCATCGTTTTGCCTTATGGGGTTTGATCTTATTGATTCTTGAGTTGTTCTTGCGATATACGGTTTTTAAAACTATTCCTTAAATACTAGGAGTCAGAAATCAGGAGTCAGGGAACAGGTGAGATCATCCACAAGACAATATAACATGAATTTTTTAAGATCAAGTTCAAGTATCAAACACAAGTTCAAAGGTGTCAACGTTTGGTTCTTGAACTTGACTCTTGCACTTGAACTTAGGATAATCCTATCCGTACTCTCTTTGTACTTACTCATCGCCTGCGCCCAACAGCAACCCTTAACAGGTGGGAAAAAAGACGAAGCTCCCCCCATCATTAATCAAGACTTATCTACACCAAACTATCAAACCAACTTCACCAAACAGACCCTAGAATTTGAATTTGACGAATACATCCAATTACAAAATATTACGAAGCAACTGGTTATTTCTCCCCCTTTAGAGCGCATTCCCAAAGTGACCACCAAACTAAAAAAACTCATTTTTGAATTTCCAGAAGACGAAGTATTAAAAGAGGATGCTACTTATTCGATCAATTTTGGAGATGCCGTAAAGGACCTTACCGAAGGCAACCCTGTACCTGATTTTAAATTTATCTTTTCAACAGGAGCGTATATTGATTCTCTGAAAGTAGAAGGGTCCATTATTGATGCTATTACCGGAGAGGCGGTAGAAGGGGCATTGTATATGTTATACGATAATTTATCAGACTCCGTCGTGCAAACAGAAAAACCATTCTACTTTGGAAAAACGGATAGTGATGGAAAATTTGCTATCGAGAATGTCAAAGCCGGTGCCTATAAAGGATTCGCTTTGGAGGATCAAGATTTGAATTATTTATACAATATCCCTACCGAACGAATTGGCTTTTCCATGGATACGATTATGGTGAAAGATGATTCCGTTACCCTGTCCATTAATGCAGCCATTTTCGAGCCCTATTCCTTAGTAGGAAAACCCAAGGCAGATGTCAAAAGATATGGACTTGTTACCTTAGCTTTCAAAAGAGCGCCTTTTGATGCAACGGTTACCCTTGAGGAGGTCGGACAAACAAGTTTTATAGAAACGGTTGAGGATACCGTAAAAGTTTGGTACCATACTCCTGACTCCTTGGATTGGTCTATTTATGTGAATAGAGATACGATCATTGATACGATATTAGTAAAAGGCTTACCCAAAAACTTAGCACAAAAGAAGTTAAGTTCAACTAAAGTAGCCAAAAGAAAAGAAAGTATCATTAACTTAAATCCTTTCAAACCCATCAAGTTCACCTTTAATCATCCCATCCAAAAAATAGATACGAGTCTGATTATTTTCACAGAAGATTCCGTCAGCGTACAAGAAACAATTGATACCTTTAATCTCTCTGTTGATACGACCATCGTTAGTTCCGAAAATACTGGAACACGCATTCAAGCACAATTCCAGATAGATAGCATCGAACAAAGAACGATTTCCATTAGTTATGATTGGAAAGAAACACTACAATATGAATTGCAAGTACTGCCAGGGGCAGTGACCGACTTATATGGCTTAACGAATACTGATACGCTGCAACTATCCTACTTAGTCAAAGAGCAAAAAGACTTTGGAAATATTAACCTGACGGCAAGTGGGATGGATAGCCTCCAAACCTATCAGTTTGAATTGTTGTTTGGCGAAAACGTGGTCGAAAGTTTTAGCATTACGGGTCAAAGCGATTATAAGCGTACCTTTTCGAGTCTACCACCAGGCAAATATTCCGTCAAAGTAATAGAAGATTTGAATGGGAATGGCAGGTGGGATTCAGGCGATTATTATAAAAAATTACAACCAGAAAATATTTCTACTGCTACGCTAGAAGAGTTGAAGGCGAATTGGGATGTGGAGGCGAATGTAGTGGTGGAGTTTTAAGAATAGTCATTGGTCATTAGTCATTAGTCATTGTCCCCCCTACCAATGACCAATGACCAATAACCAATGACCAATGACAAAACAATGAAATACCTAATCCTCGGTGCGCTAATTTATTTCATTTACAAATTCCTATTTCCTCCTTCTTTGAAAGAACCTGCGCAGCAGCAACAGTTTAAAAACCAAGAAGCGCCTTCCAAGAAACCTCGGGGAGATGAGGAAGATTTTATTGAGTATGAAGAAGTGGAATGAGGTGGTCAATTTCAAGCACCAAATTCCAAATTCCAAATTCCAAGTGCTTGATAATACTAGCGTAGCTAATGGAATTTGGTGCTTGAAATTTGGTGCTTGGAATTTGGAATTTACATTACCGTTATCATTTAGTTAAAAAAAAAGCCCCATTTCTTGAATTGGAGAACTATTTGTACTAAAAATGGTATATTTATAGTATTATAATTTCTCTTACAATAGCTCAGCAGTTCTTTCGTTTTGTAAGAGTTTCAAGGTAAATTGAGATTTCACAACTATTCCTGAAGCACCTCCCTTCCCGCATTGCTTCTTAATAGTTCTAAAAATATAATAAAAAGCAACTATGAAATTTAGAGGTTTTGTTCTTTTCGTATTATTAGCAACGGTCTTATTAGTCGCTGCTTATTACCCACCTAAAGTTGACAACGCTCAGAAAGAGGCGATTTTGATGCAAACTATTTTGGCTGGCCTTAAACAATTGCACTACCACCCGATTGATCTAGATGACGAGTTTTCCAGCGATTTATACGATATGTATTTGGAGCGACTAGATGGCGGGAAGCGTTGGTTGACGCAAATGGATGTGCAAGAATTGGAGCAATACAAAATGCAATTAGACGATGAAGCGAATACAGGTAGTTATGAGTTCCTAACCCTAGCCATTGATAAAAAGGAAAAAGCACTTGCTAAGACAGAAAAATACTTTCGAGAAATTTTAGCAGAGCCTTTCGATTTTTCTTCCAATGAAATGGTGGAGCGAGATGGTGATAAGAAAACGTATGCAAAGAATGATGAGGAGCTATATAGTTATTGGGAAAAATCTTTGACTTATGAGGTACTTTCTCGGTTCATTGAAAAAATCGAAGATCAAGATAAAAAAATCAAAGAAAGAAAAGATCCGAATAGAGAGGTAAAAGAAGACGAAGAAGAATTGGTCATCAAAACAGAGGGCGAACTAGAAAAAGAAGCCAGAGAAGCCGTTCTAAAAACCTATAGCGATTGGTATGATCGCCTTGAAAAAAGAAAGCGTAAAGATCATTTAAGTGATTATTTAAAAGCGTTCTCTAATAGCTTTGATCCACATACAGAATATTTCTTACCGGTAGATAAGCAGACTTTTGATATGAATATGTCAGGTCGCTTAGAAGGGATTGGGGCTAGATTGCAAGAGACCATTGAGAAAGGAGCCAAAGTAGTACATATCGTTCCTGGTGGCCCTGCTTGGCAAGGCAAAGAATTGACATTAAATGATCATATCCAAAAAGTAGCGCAAGGTAAAGATGGCGAATGGGTAGATGTTACTGGTTGGACCATCAATGATATTGTTTCTAAAATCAGAGGAAAGAAAGGAACAACCGTTCGTCTAGGTCTTGAAAAAGCAGAGGGAGGTACCGTAGAAATTAGCATTGTCAGAGATGAGATTATCATGGATGAGGGTTTTGTAAAATCTACCATTATTGATATTCCAGATGTCATTGACAATGTAGGCTATATTCACCTACCTCGTTTTTATGCGGATTTCCAAAAGTCGGATGGTCGCCAATGTGCAGAGGATGTAGAAAAAGAACTAACTAAACTAAAAGCAGAGAATGTCAACGGCGTTATCCTTGATCTTAGAAATAATGGCGGAGGGTCTTTAAGAGATGTAGTAGATATGTCTGGTTTATTCATCGAAGAAGGACCTATTGTACAAGTAAAATCAAGAGATGAAGCAGCGGAGGTGCTTTCTGATAGAGATGCTAGAGTGCAGTATGACGGACCACTCATCGTTATGGTGAATTCTTTTAGTGCATCTGCTTCTGAGATTTTAGCGGCTGCCTTGCAAGACTATGGTAGAGCGGTAATCGTAGGTAGTGACGCCACTTTCGGAAAAGCAACAGTACAGCGATTCTTCAATCTAGATAGAGCGATCAGAGGACATAGTGATATTAAGCCACTAGGGCAGATTAAGCTAACCATGCAAAAATACTATCGAGTCAATGGTGGTTCTGTTCAGTTGAAAGGAGTACAACCAGATATTGTCCTTCCTGAAATTTATGATAATATTAAAACAGGAGAACAAGAATATGAAACAGCGATGACTTGGAGTGAGATTCAATCCGTTCCTCATACGCAGTCTGTTTATCAGTTAGATAATTTATCTGCCTTAAAAGCAGCTAGTAATAGCAGAGTCAACCAAAACACTACTTTCCAAATGGTGAAAGAGAATGCAGCTCGTTTGAAAAGACAAAGAGATAATTCTAGTTACCCATTAGGTAAAGAAGCTTACCTAGCTTTTAAAAAGAAACAAAAAGCTGAGGCGGATAAATACAAAGACTTATTTGATGTAAAGATTGAAGGATTGAATATAGAAACGCTTGCGGTAGATCAGTCCTACATCAATGAAGATGATGGCAGAAAAGCAAGATATGAAGACTTCCTAGAGGGCTTATCTAAAGATGCCTATTTAGAAGAAACGCTATATATCATGAAAGATATGATTATGGCTCAGCAAGAAGTGACTAAGCGATAAGGATTGTAAGGATTCAAGCAACTTACACTTCATATAAAAAAGGCGTTGATTCTTAGAATCAACGCCTTTTTTAGTCTCGTAACAACTCTATCTTCGAAGGGTTATCCCAATCTAACCCGTTCACCCACAACTCGCTTACTCGTCACTCGTCACTCCACTCTACTCCCCAAACAAATCCTCATATTCATTCTTACTACTCTTCGTCTGCTTTATCTTTTCTTTGATCGGCGGTAACTCGATCCGTTCTTCTGCCTTTTGCGGTCTTTGTTTAGCAACGGGTTCCGTTGGCAATTCTTCGTATTCTACATATTCGGCCTCTTTTTTCTTTTCAAACTGACCTTTCACTTCTTTTAGCTTCTTGTTCAATAAAGCCTTTAAAAATAAGGCAATACTCACTACAGGATAAGCTACTGCTGTCAATACACCTGCCCCAATTCCATACAATGGATTGGCTTTAAATAAATTGAGAATCCACTTACCGTAACTGATAAAGACCTTATGGTCAATCACTAAGGTAGCAATTAATAAAATGGGAGCGATCCAATAAATGATATTGAAAGCTATCTTAGCTGCGTAAAACAAAACTATTAAAGCTATAATACCAAAGGCAATAAACTTTAAATTTCCTAATGGATTACCGCTTTGTTGATTGGAAGATTGTCGATTTGCCATTTATGTTAAGGTTTAGAATTTCTTTTTGGTGGTTCTTTTGTTTAAAAGTACGGAGTTGTGGGGAATATTAAAAATCCTTTGCTAGGGAGTGTGAGGAAAAGCAGTGAAAAATAGTATCAATCAATGGGTTCAAATAATACATCCATCGTTAAATCTTTATCAATTAAACCTATGGAATATTGGTTATCCATAAGGGGGAAAGGTGGTCAGGAAAGTGAGAAAAAGTTGTTTTTTGGTTTTTGTAACAGCTTTAAAAACAGTCAGCTTTCGCCTTAGTTCTTTGGCATCTTCATCTTTTTATTCGCAGCTATAAGTCATAAAAACACATAGATATAGCTGAAGATAAAAATTAT
>CALJIQ010000559.1 GCA_937973995.1 uncultured Saprospiraceae bacterium | reverse complement strand
CAATGAAACAATGGGTCAATGAAACAATGGGTCAATGAAACAATGGGTCAATGAAACAATGGGTCAATGAAACAATGGGTCAATGAAACAATGGGTCAATGAAACAATGGATCAATAGAATCTTCCCTAGCTAATCCGACTCCAAGCCTTCAGGCGTTTACCGTGCGTATCCATATACTGCTTGAGGCGAGCGTGGATGGGTTTGGTCAATTGAGCATCTTGGTCTAGGATGCGAGCAGCAATTTCTCTTGCCGTTTGTAAAATGCGTTGATCTTTCGCTAGATCCGCTAATCTAAAATTTAAAATACCACTTTGTTGCGTGCCTGCCATATTGCCTGGACCACGGAGGCGTAGGTCCGCTTCTGCTATTTCAAAACCATTGTTGGTGCGTACCATTGTCTGAATACGCTCTCTTGACTCCGCACTCAGTTTATAACTAGACATTAAAATACAATAAGATTGCTCTGCCCCTCGCCCTACTCTACCTCTTAGTTGGTGAAGTTGGGATAGTCCAAACCGTTCTGTATTCTCAATAATCATAACGGAGGCATTGGGTACATTTACGCCTACTTCGATGACGGTCGTTGCTACCATTATTTGAGTAGTTCCTTCCACAAACCGTTGCATTTCAAAATCTTTATCTGCTGGTTTCATTCTTCCATGTACGATACTAATTTGATGGGTGGGTGGTGGAAATTCTCGCTGCATTTGGTCATAGCCATCCATCAAATTTTGAAGGTCTAGCTTTTCGGATTCTTCTATAAGGGGATAGACTACATAAATTTGCCTACCCTTGGCGATCTCTTCTTTCATAAAGCCAATCACCCGCAGTCGATGGTGTTCCGTCCAATGCTTAGTTTCAATTTCTTTTCGACCTGGAGGCAGTTCATCAATCACAGATACATCTAGATCACCATATAAGGTCATCGCCAAAGTTCTAGGAATCGGCGTAGCCGTCATAACCAATATATGTGGCGGGTAGGGTTTGTTTTTATGCCACAACTTAGCTCGTTGTTTTACGCCAAATCGGTGTTGTTCATCTGTAATGGAAATACCCAAATTTTTAAACTCCACCCAATCTTCAATTAAGGCATGGGTACCGATAAGGATATGAATTTTACCTTCCTTTAAATCTGCTAAAAGTGCCTTGCGTTTTTTGCCTTTAATGCTGCCAGATAGAAAATCTACTCGAATATCCATTCCTTCCACATACTCGCTGATGCCTTGAAAATGTTGCTGGGCTAATATTTCCGTTGGTGCCATGAGGCAAGCTTGGCAACCATTATCTAATGCGATTAACATGCACATCAAGCCAACGATCGTTTTACCACTCCCTACATCGCCTTGCAATAATCGATTTAATTGTGCGCCAGAACCTAAGTCTTTTCGGATTTCTTTTAATACCCTTTTTTGGGCATTGGTCAACTCGAAGGGCAGTTTCTCTTTATAAAAGGTATTGAAATAATCGCCAATTTTGGGAAAGGGAATACCTTTAATCGTATCCTTTCGATGCTGCTTGAGTTGCAATAAGCGCAATTGTAAAAAAAATAATTCTTCAAATTTTAATCGCTTACGAGCAGTCTCTACTTCTTTTTGGTTTTTGGGAAAATGGATTTGCCGAATAGCGGCCATGCGAGGAGGCAAACGCAATTTTTCGATCATGTAATCTGGAAGATTTTCTTGTATATCGTAAGGCTGCAGTTTTGCGAATATTGCCTGCATCAGACTCCTTCGGACTTTCCTATCTATTCCTCTTGTATTCAGTTTTTCCGTACTAGCATAGACAGGGGCAAAACTCGACTCCTTCTTGAGCCCTGCCTCAGTGATCGATTCCATTTCAGGGTGTGGGATACTTAACTTGCCATTGAAGCTATTGATTTTCCCATAAGCTATATACTCTGATCCTATTAATAATTTTTTCTCCATCCAGGTCGCCCCTTGAAACCAAACCAATTCTATCGCTCCTGTATCGTCTCTCAATCTAGCAACTAAGCGGCGCTTTCTCCCCTCTCCTACTAAATCCAATCTACGAACAACCCCACGCAGCTGTACCATATCTGATTGCTCGGTAAGGTCTTTTATCTTATGGAATTTCGTGCGATCTTCATAACGGAAGGGATATTGAAATAGTAAATCTCGACAAGTAAATACACCCAGTTCTTTGTTTAATAAAGCTGCCCGTTTAGGACCTACTCCTTTTAAATATTCGATAGATTGAGTTAGTATATTATTAGAGTGCATAGATTCAACTTTGAGGATATATATACTTGAAGTGCTATCAACCAATACTGTTTATCCAAGTAAGTGGAAGGACATTATTAATTACTGATTATTAATTATTCTACAAACATGATAAATACGTGTAATTAGCTAATAATCAATAATTAGTAATCAATAATCAAAACCGAATGACTGTTTCTTACTTCACTTCAAAATTTGACCAATTCACTAAAAGAATTGACTTATACATATAATTTATTTAAATTTGTAATTCCGATTTAAGTTCCAGTTAAGAAACCAATTATAAAGGACCCGTTTTAGTGGCGTATTACTACAAAACTAAAACTTATAAAGACACTATTACACTATGAAACGCAGAACACTTACCTATCACAGGAACGGTCGGTTGTATGCCTCTTACACAACTAGACGAATCTATCAGCATTCTCCTCCCAGTTTTTATCAAGATCATCAATTTCAAAGGCTGAATTGTTAGCAATTAACAGCAATTTCACCAAAGGGCAAAAATATTTAAAGTGCCGTATTTTATATTTTAAAAAATAATATATTGGCTTGATTTTTGCTGCTTTTATTACTTAATAAAGTAATGAAATTACTGTACTTCTGACAAAAACACTAGTAAAAAAAGTGCTTCTTCAGCAATCAAACAAGAGTTGTACCTCTCTTAGCTTGTTGAAGAAAACCTGGTTTTAATCAGGACGAATCAAACTATTTACCATTACTGAAAGAAGGTCAAGCCAAACTTTGTTACTCATTCTATCTCATTTCCGCTTGCCTTCCACACAGATTTTTTATTACGAAATGCGTAATAGACCGTGCCAAGAATATTATTAATTTGATACAAATCCCACAAACCGTATATACAAATTAATAATTGTGCCTTTCTAGTTATTCATTTCTTGTATTCAACAGACAACAAAATTTAATCCACTATCCCGTAAGGTAATTAAAAGTGAATGCACTTTATTAATTCCTAATCACTGATTATTATTTTTGTTAAGCATGGCAAACCTGCTTAATTAGCTAATAATCAATGATTAATAATCAATAAGCAACGTCCCTTTTACTTCCTTGCAACATCACAAATTACAGCCCATGAAGCATCCTTACACTGGATCTACTTCTCCTATTCCTGGAATATCTAAAGAGGATTTTATTGGTTTAGGCATCATTGCCCTTATTGGTATTATCGGACTTTTTAGTCTCTTTACCAATCCACTTCTACTTAAAGGAAGTCATGCAGCCAACGAGATTTCTCAACCCACCAAGCATCTGTCCGCAGCAGCTCTAAATTCTGAAAAAACAGCAAAAGCAGATTTAAAGAAAACTTTAGCTACCCGTAGCTCTGAGAATACGAAAATGTAATACAACTAGTCCTCGCACTATTTTATAACACTATACATGAAAAGTTAACCGTTACAGCCTATGGTAGTAACGGTTTTTTTATTTTGGGTATTTTAAGAGTATTAAGTAGCTTTGCAAGCAAACACGGACAATATGAATGAGAAACTTATTATTGAAAATTTTGGAGGATTAGAGTATGCTGAGTTTGAATTGAGGGATATTAATATTCTAATTGGGCCGCAGGCTTCTGGGAAAAGTGTTAGTGTTAAGTTGATGTATTTTTTTAAAAATTTTATTTCTGAGATACTTAGATCGATAGAAAATAATGAAAACAAAAGGCAACTAGATTCTAATCAAATAGCAAAATTCAATCTATACTTTCCCAAAGTATCCTGGTCAAAAGGTGATTTCTCAGTAAAATATACATTAAACAAAGATTATATAGTAGTATATAAAATTAAAAATAAATCCGTAAAATTTGATTATTCTGAAGGATTTAAAAAAATCTGGAATAATGGTCGAAAAATTGCTAAAGAAGAGAGAAAAACCAGCACTTCCGAAGTTTTTAATCCTAATAGAAACAGAAATATAAGACGACGATTTAATAAAATGATTGCAGATTGTCTTGTAGAAAATATATCAACAAATCATTTCTTCATTCCAGCTGGTAGAAGTTTTTTTGCTAATGTCCAATCTAGTATCTTTTCTTTTTTAAGCCAGAACAAATCACTAGATCCTTTCTTAATTGAGTTTGGAGTCTACTATGAAAATTTTAAATTATTTGGAAATCCAAAATCATCAAGCAAATCAAATATAGTTTTTGATAAATTAATAAGTCAAATAATCAATGGGGACTACTTAATAGAGAAGAAAAAAGAATTTATAATTCATAAAGATACTCGAAAAGTAAATTTAGCTCAAGCTTCATCAGGTCAACAAGAAATCATGCCATTAGTAATGATGTTAAAAAGGCTAAAAAACATTGTTACTAAAAATAGAATGACAATATATATTGAAGAGCCTGAAGCACATTTATTCCCAAATGCTCAAAAGAATATAGTTCAATTACTAACTAGAACATTCAATAGTAAGTCTACCCCATTCCAAATAATTGTTACCACGCATAGCCCATATATTTTATCTGCTTTCAACAATCTCTTAGAAGCAGGAAAAATCATCAAGGAACAACCAAAGAGAGAGAAAGACGTTCAAAAAGTAATACCTAAAGAGGAGATAATATTCCCCAAAAACTTGATCGCCTACTCTGTAAATAAAGGCAAAATAAAATCCTTAATGGACAAAGAAACCAAACTCATCTCCAATAATATACTAGACGCTGTATCCGACGAAATAGCCATAGATTTCGGAAAACTACTAGACATAGAATTCTAAACATGAAACCAGAATGCACGCAAAACACCAAAAACAAAAGAATCGTTTTTCAGGAGCATAGAAGTAAACTTACCATAGTCAATAAAGACAAAGTTAGCAGCGATAAAATTACTGTTGATGGTTGTGAAATTACCACTGGTAAAAGGTGTGACTATCTGCTATTAATTAAAGAATTTGAATGCTTTATTGAATTGAAAGGACAGGACATAAAGAAAGCTATAGAACAAATAGAAACAACCATCAAAAAATTAAGTGCAGATAAAATAGAGAAAAAAAAGAAGTCTTATATTATTTGTACTAGAAGCCCTATGACTTCTGCTACTATTCAGAATCTACAACTAAAATTCAGAAAGCGGTTTAATTCAGAATTGATAATACAGAGTTCTCCATACGAAGACACAGTTTGAGAAAGTCAAAAAGCCACACTCTTCTGAAATCCGCGCACCATCTCTTGCAATTCATTGGTAAACGTTCCCCAAGGATTGGTGAGTAAAAACTGTACCTGTTTTTGAGAAAGTGGGTCTTGATAAATGACAAATAGATGTTGTAGGACCTGTCCATTTTCGTCCGTACAATAACTTTGTTCCGTCCATATCCCATCTCGAACGGTTTCTTTTTTAATGATGCCTTTTGACAAAATGGGTTGACCATTTATTTGTTGCGCACATAGTTCCTCAAAGGAAGCCGTGCTGAGTGCTTTACTGGATATGCTTACTTGCGTATTATTGGCTTGCGAATAGGTAGCTGTGTAGGTATTGTTTTGCCAGCCTCCTTTCCAACTAGCAGGTAAGGTAAAGTTAATTTGGGGATGTGCTATAGCGGTGGCAGTGTTTGGGTTTTGGTTTTTGGATTGCTTCTTGAATTCTGATCCATAAATAAAAACGCCGGTCACTGATCCATTTTGATTCATTTTAAATTGTATCTCTCTAGGGTGGACAATGCTTCTTAATACCGCTCTCGTTTTGCTAGAAAACTGCAACTTAAAATGACCTTTTAAAAGATCTTCCTTATAACCTTTTAATTCCAAAGAATCCCTTTCTCCTATCAATACCTCAATCGTATAGTCTTTATAAACCGGATGCGCATCTCCGATTGAAATATAGTTACCTACATATTTCTGCCAATCAGATTTAGGGATGTCGAAATACTCATCAAAGGGATCTTCAATTCTTGGTCTGGCAAAACTGGTGGTGGGTTCATCCGCAAGGATATGCAAAATATTATTTCCTACGTTTTCTATACTCGGATACACATATCTATCAAAGCGACCAGAGTCAGCGTTAAATAGCACCGTTGCCGCTGTTTTATTTTTAAAGTTAATCCCTGTAATCGAAGACATCGTCCCTGTATTACCTGTATGGATAAACAAGTATCGATCATCAATATTCATTTTTAACCAACCTAGGCATGCTTCTACATCTAAGCCATTCCCTCCGACCATAGTCCCTACCCCACTAAAGGATATTTCAGGGGTAAACATCTGCATTATGCTTTCCGATGAAAGCACTTG
The DNA here is from genome assembly GCA_937973995.1 of uncultured Saprospiraceae bacterium. Lineage (GTDB taxonomy): Bacteria > Bacteroidota > Bacteroidia > Chitinophagales > Saprospiraceae > JAFMDF01. The sequence goes on along the minus strand of CALJIQ010000559.1, from coordinate 3,286 downwards.
CTTTCCTTTGTGTTTTCCTTCGTTTAGTAAAGCAATCAAATACTTTCCTATGTCATTCGCATTGGAACGCATTTCGGAACCTGTCGGCACATATCCCGCATCAAAAATGGGTGGTGCAGCAGGCATACATTCCGTGAGTCCTACTTCATGTCCATATAAAGCTTGTAATGATTCTAAACGGTTAGCATTGGTGGTTGTCTGATTCATTCCCAAAGGTTGGAAAATATTTTTTTCTAGATAATCCGAATAGCTCATTCCTGATACTTGCTGGATTACTAAGCCAGCCACGCAATAGCCTTCTCTGGAAAATTTATAGGATAGCCCTGGTGTTTTATTGATATAAAAACTTTCCATTGAGCGCACAAATTCCTCTAAAGCGGTCGCTTTATTCAAACTAGGCAAGGACTCAAATTGGGCGGGTATCCCTGCTGTATGATTCAGCAACATTCTTAGGGTAATCTGATCACTAAAGGGTTTATTGGCTGTTTTAAACCACGGTAAGTGTTTGATAACTGCATCGTCTAAATTCAACTTTCCACGCTCTGCTAATTGCAGCATTGCCATTGCCGTCATCGACATGGTTAATTGCCCAATACCCGTAACACTTTGATCGGTCATGGGTTTTTGTTCCCCCATTCGTTCTACCCCATAGCCTTTTTGTAATAACACTTGATCGCCTTTCACAATTACTACGGAAAAGCCCGGCATGGGAACGGAATCATGATAGCCTTCTAAGTAGGCTTCTACTTGTTGGAGGGTGGATTGGGCGGTGAGGCTAATAGTGATGATTGGTAAAATGAACGCAAAGATGCAGAGACGTAGAGAAAATTTTATATTCTTCATGAGTATAAGGATTGAAATTTTGAAGGGTGGAAGGATTGAAGATCGCTGGCGCAAAGGCTTCGCCTTGTGCCTATTATTTGCAAGGTTGAACCTTGCGGATAGTCAGCACAAGGCGAAGCCCTTTGCGCTAGTGGTTTCAACAAAATTCTACTCCCGAACCAAGACCCGAGGCTTAATTTTCAATATCCCCCTAGAAGCTAACCACACACTGCCTAAGGTTAAAAGCAGCACCAATGGAATAGTCCACAAGGTAACGGTCCAACTATGGACATAAGGCACTTCTTTCAAACCAACATCCCCCGTTAAGTAACTAAGCGCAGGTTGCAAATATTCAGCAGCTATGGGGATACCTATAAGTAGGGCAATAATAGACACGACCAATGCCTTGAACATCAGTGCCATTTGCAGTTGAAAAGGCGACATGCCAATGGCTTTATAGATACCCAAGTCTTTTTGGTTTTCTCGAATGCTTAACACGGTATCATTAAAAACAGTGACGATTAATACGGCTAGGAATAAATAAGCGACCAAGGTAATCACATCTTCTAATCCCTCTAAAATACCCGTTAAGGTATTTTCCATTCCCCCTGTCCGTTGAATGGTATAAGTGGAACCATACAATTGTTCTAGGTCTTTTTCAAAGGCATCTACGTCTTCTCCCTTTTCTAATTTAATCATATACCGATCTGTTTCATACAGCGGATTAAATTCTCGAATGCCTTCCGCACGGATACGAAAACCTTTCCCCAAATCATCAATAGATTGAAAAAGTCCAGTAATCAGGAAGGGTCGCAATTGCCCCTCCATGAACACTTCCAAGGTATCACCAACGGTCTTATTTAGTTCTTTACCTGAATTAAACCCTAGCGAAATTTCATCTTCAAAAACAGGATGACGCCCTTCTAAAACAGTTAAGCCTGTTTTTTCCATATCGTCATCATATACTCGACCTCCGAAAAAGGGAGGGGCTTTGTCCTCACTGCCTTCTAAGGTAGTTGCATAAAAATCCATCGGTACAATCTTATCTACTCGATCGTCTTTTTGAATATCTTCTAGAAAAGTATCTTCATCAAATTCATTAAAATTAGAACCTTGCCTAATCAATAAATCGGCATCCTCTATATCCCAAGCAGGTCGGTTAGCCGCTATATCAAAGGCGGAATGTTTACCATTGATATAAAAGATTTGAACCAAGATCGTAAAGAGCAATCCGATGAATAAAGTCACTGCTCGCTTTTTGTTGGATAGTAAAAAACGCCATCCTAAAAAGACGGGTAAAGAAGAATTAGGACGTAATGAAAACCAGCGTGACTTGGAAGGTTTAAAAGATTTGGGTGGTGGACCACCATAGCGAATGGCTGTTACTGGACTGATCGTTCCTGCTCGTCTTGCTGTCAAATAGGTGATGATTAAGATGCCAATTAAAAAGACAATAAAAGTCCAGATGGCAGGCGTCCAAAGGGAGAAATCAAAATTGACCGCTCCGATGGCATCAATCAAACTTTTAAAAATCACCTTGGTCATAAAATACCCACCCAATAAACCCAAGGGGACGGCTAGTAAGGTAATCCAGAAAAATTGATTTAGATAAACGGTATTAATGTTCCAATTGGTAAAGCCTTGCGACTTCAACATTCCGATCATTTTATAATCTGACCGAATTGAGCTATTCACCACTGTTACCGTAATGATGATCGTTATTAAAATACCCAAAATGGCAAATACGGCTAAAAGCCCTGCGATAAATTCATACAAGACTTGGAACATCATTCGGAAGGTCTCATAGCGAATACAATAGCCACTAAATTGATGCTGTCGGCTAAATCTAGCCCAAACGGGTTCGGTATCCATTTTATCTTTCAGTCGAATGCCCAAGCGAATGCCTGATAATTGGCTAACTGGAAATAACATCGCCAGCGTTCCCGGTCCTACAAACACAGGGCTACCATTTCCCAAGCCACTTGAGTAATGGGGTTCTACGATGATCGCAGTAACTTTTAATGGAAATAAACCATTATCGGTAGGTACCTGTATAGAATCTCCCAGTACAGCCTCCACTTTATTCAACCAGTGGTTGGGAATCCAAATCTCTCCTGGTCCAGGGATGTTTTTTTCTTCTCCTTGTAAAAAAGAAACCTGATCGTGTGGAATTTCATTGCCAGAATGTTCTATCATAATCACCCCCTCATTAAATTCGTCTCCATTTACGATCAATCGCTTTTGCATAAATTTAGACAAGCGAGGCGTGGTTACTTTCTCTACTTCTGGTTGGTTCTCAAACCATTGGATATATTCCTCTGGGTCATGAATGTTTTGGTCAAACCGCATGATAATGTGCGACGCATGCAAGCGATCTTGTAAATTATCAAAGGGTTCCTCCATCGCGCGATACACTCCTAGTAAGGTCGAAAACAACATAGCCGTTAGGGCAATACAAATGCAG
>CALJIQ010000558.1 GCA_937973995.1 uncultured Saprospiraceae bacterium | reverse complement strand
CTTTGCTTCAACAGTGGCGACTCGGTATCTTCATCAAGCACGGTATCTAAGTACCAAATGGTTAGTTGATGTGTCCGAGCCGCTTGTCACAAATTTATGAGTTTATAAACTTTTTGGTTATATCTCAAATGTACGATGGTTAATTACACTATGACCATCAAGCAATCTAGCCATCTAACCATCTTTTTCAATAACGTTCAATTACTTCAATCACCCTAAACTCCCCTAATTTAAAATAATGACTACAGCTAAACGACAATTATTTCCATCAGCAGCACTAGGGGCCATATCGCCTTTAAGATGGATTTGTATTGTGGTGGTGGCGGTAGTGATACATCATTCATTGGCGGCGCAGCCAACGATTAGGGGAAATATCTTGCCGGTCATTGGCGATACGATCATTTTAGCCAATGACAACTTGCCGGAAGGGATTGTGATTCTTCCAACTAAAGGAGAACAAGATTGGGACTTTATGCAACTGCAATCGGCTTTTTCTAAAAAAACCGTTGTAGAAAAAGTCAGCTTGCCCGAAGCGACTCCTTTTTCGGATGTAGATGTGGTGATGGAAGATTTAGAGGGGGTTAAAAATTATTATCATTTGCATGAAGATGAATTAAAACTAGTGGGCAGAGAAGGGGTGGACCCGTATGGGATAGGAATCATGATGCCAACAACATTTGAACCTAATTATTCGGTTCTAAAAACTCCAATAGAATACGAGTCCGTTCAGAATTTTAGTGGTCAATTTGTAAGCACTTTATCCAGTGCGGAATTGCCGATTACGGTGTTATATAGTTTACCTATTTTACCGGATTCGATCCGTTTTATTAGTTCTATAGAGACTAGTCAAGAAGCAGATGCTTGGGGACATTTAGTGTTGCCTGATAACTCTTTTGAAGTGCTAAGAGAACGCAGAATTACAGCGATCAAAACTAGAATGGAGGTCAAAGTAGGTTTATTTACTTGGAGGGATATTACGGATGATATTTATACCCCTATTTTTCCGAAAGAAGAAATCAAATTGTCTTATCATTTTTATAGTAATGAAACTCGTATGCCCGTCTTAGTGGCACAAATGAAGGAGGATGGTATTCATGCAGAAAGCATTCAATACTTAGTGTCTGATCCTAGTTCTACTATACGTAATACGAGTACCCAACCAGATGTATATGCGTATCCCAATCCGGCTATCAATGATGTGCGCTTTGAATTCTCCAATTTGCCCCCAGCCAAATACCAACTAAAAGTCTTTAATATTTTGGGGATGACCTTAATGGAACAAGATTACCAATTGAGCGGTTTCAAAACGGTTAAGTGGGATGTCTCCAAATTGAGGAAAGGAACCTATTTATATAGCCTGATTAACGATGAAGGCAAAACCATTGCGACTAGACGCTTGATGGTGATACGGCCGTGAGAAACTAGGCGTTATGGCATTGTGGCTTTTTGGCGTTATGGTTAGCCAATCACAGTGCATCAATGCCAATAAAAAAAACATGAAACACAAATTAATTTTTGCTACGGGCAATCCTAATAAAGTAAAGGAGGTGAACCAGATTTTAAATGGAGCGCTGGAAGTAGTAAGTATGAAAGATTTTGGAGTGACAGAAGATATTCCTGAGACCAGTGATACCATTGAAGGGAATGCACTGCAAAAAGCGAGGTACTTAGCCAAGCATTATCAAGTAGATTGTTTTTCGGAAGACACCGGGTTAGAGGTAGAGGTATTGGGTGGGGCACCAGGGGTACACACGGCTCGTTATGGAGGCGCCTCTCGCTCTGCGGAGGCAAATATGGGACGCTTATTAAAAGAATTAGGTGGAGAAATGAATCGGGTCGCTCAATTTAAAACCGTTATTGCCTTAATATTAGACGGGAAGGAATATACATTTGAGGGAATCTGCAAAGGGAGCATTTTGAGGAGTCAGCGTGGAGAAGGAGGCTTTGGATATGACCCCATTTTTCAGCCCCTTGGGTATGATAAATCATTTGCGGAACTACCTTATTCCGAAAAAAATAAAATCAGTCATCGTGGGAAAGCGATGGAGCAATTGATTGAATTTTTAAAAAATCGTGGCTGATTAGTGGCTGGTGATTGGACTAAGTGTGTTCACCCGCAACCCCTCACTTATTAAAAAAACTATCAATAGCCGCAGCATATGCTTCCGCCGACTGTAAGTCCGCCCATTCAATGGCAGGAACCTGCTTTAATTGTAGTATCCAGCCCTCCCCATAACAGTCCTCATTAATAAGTGTTGGTTGCGCTAGTAGTTGTTCATTGATCGCAACGACTTCCCCGCCTATGGGCAAGGTAAGTTCTGTGGTGGCTTTGTCCGATTCTACAACGCCATAGATCGCCCCTTTTGCTAATAATTGTCCTTTTTGTGGTACGTCGGAGATAGCGGTAATAGGACCTATGAATTCTTGCCCAAAATCGGTTAAACCAATAGTGACGATAGCTTCTTCCTTTCTTACCCAGGAATTTAGATCCTCATCATAGCGTGCAGTGGAATCGTATATTCTCATATATATCCTACAATTTTATAAGCTACCATACCCTTAACTAAACAAGTCACTCATCAGTTCACTTTGGAGTGAACAGATGAGATGCTCATATTCAATCTGCTCACTTTAAGCTGAGCTGATTGATAGTTATACTGAACACTGGATAAATATCCGACTTTCCAATACTGTTTATTTGTTGAATTGTTGAACTGTTTATCCAAGTGTAGTTTGTAAACGAATAAACAGTTAAACAAATAAACGATTCAAGCATTTTCGGTAATTTATCCCGTCCGCAGTATAGAACTATATCATGTCTATTGACAAATTACTTACAATAGCAACTATAAAAGATTATTAGAAAATATCAGTGACTAGCATCCAGCCTCACTTCTTCATCTTACTATAATTCTCAAAGAAATAAGGAACCGTCTCAATTCCTTTATAGTAATTAAATAAGCCATAATGCTCATTAGGAGAATGTAAGCCATCCGAATCTAAACCAAAGCCCATTAAGATGGATTTCACGCCCAACACTTTTTCAAATAAAGCAACAATAGGAATGCTACCACCACCTCGTTGTGGAATCGGTTTTTTACCAAAAGTTGTTTCCATAGCTTTGGCAGCAGCTTGGTATTCTATCGTATCAGTCGGAGTGACAGCCGCTTCGCCACCATGATGCGGTGTGACGGTTACCTTAACAGATTTAGGCGCAATTTTTTTGAAATGTTTGGTAAATAACTTAGTGATCTTCTCGTGCTTTTGGTTGGGCACTAAGCGCATGCTTATTTTAGCATAAGCTTTAGAGGGCAATACGGTTTTTGCCCCTTCGCCGATATATCCTCCCCAAATCCCATTTACATCTAGGGTAGGGCGGATGGATGTTCTTTCTAAGGTCGTATAGCCTTTCTCGCCATGTTCTTTATCAATCTCTAGGTCTTCTTTATATTCTGTTAGATTAAAGGGCGCTTTGTTCATTTCTCGACGCTCCTTCCGACTCACCTCTTCTACATCTTTATAAAAACCAGGAATGGTAATATGATTATTCTCATCGTGCATCGAGGCAATCATTTGACTCAAAATATTAATCGGATTGGCAACTGCCCCTCCATATACGCCAGAGTGCAAATCTCGATTTGCTCCAACCACTTCTACTTCTACATAACTCAATCCTCGCAAACCTACACTGATAGAAGGGCAGTCATTGGCAATGATAGAAGTATCCGAAATGAGGACCATATCACAAGCCAATTTCTTTTTATTCTCTTTACAAAATGGACCCAAATTATCCGACCCTACTTCCTCTTCCCCTTCAATCATGAACTTCACATTGCATGGCAAACTATCCGTAGCTAGCATTGCTTCTACCGCCTTTACGTGCATATAGAATTGTCCCTTATCATCTGCGGAACCTCTCGCAAAAATGGCTCCCTTAGGATGAATCTTTGTCTTTTTTATCACTGGCTCAAATGGACCAGAATCCCATAATTCCAAAGGGTCCGGTGGTTGTACATCATAATGCCCATAGATCAACACCGTAGGTTTTTTAGGATCCATGATCTTATCTCCATAAACGATTGGATACCCCGCAGTGGGACAAATTTCTACATTTTCCAAACCCGCATCTTTTAAGCTTTTAGCTACAAATTTTGCTGTTTTTAAAATATCTTTTTTGTAAGCAGGATCGGCACTAATCGAAGGAATTTTCAATAAATCTAATAACTCGTTTAAAAAACGCTTTTTGTTTTTTTTGATGTAGGACTGTGTTTTTTTCATTGAAAGGAAATGATTTTATTTGTTTCGAATCGCAGATTCCGTAGATTTTTAATTGATTTCGCTGATGAGATTACAAAGATTGAATGATTATATCGGATGACACATATGCCTAATCCGCAATTCTCTACTGTACACCTTTTGTGAAACTCATTACTTCGCTAAGCTGCGTAACAGAATAGGGTCTTTTGAAGGCGTAAATCTGCCAAACCCCTTAGTCTTGCTGCCTAAAGGCGGCAATTTAAAAAGTGTTATAGTAGCAAAATCCGCAACAATCAAAATAAATCAAAAAAATCTAATCAGCGAAATCCATTCAAAATCTGAGAAATCTGCGATTCATTTTACTTACTTTTATGCAATTAGGATGCGTACATTGGACAAATATACAATAACATGAAAAAGATCAACCTTTTCTTCTTACTTGTGGTGACAACACTATTCGTTTTTTCCTGCCAAAAACCGCTTTCCATTACTAGTCCTCCATTAGAAAAATCTACCAATAAAAAAACAATAACAGTCAAGGAAGGTACCAATATGGCAGTAGCTGTATCCCCTGATAAACAGACCTTAGTGCTAGACCTACAAGGCAGATTGTGGACCCTGTCCATTGAAGGAGGAATGGCAATACCTATTACGGACCCCTTAGGCGATGCACGGCAACCCGCTTGGTCTCCAGATGGTCAGCATATTTGTTTTCAAGGGTATTGGGAAGGTAATTGGCATATCTATAC
>CALJIQ010000557.1 GCA_937973995.1 uncultured Saprospiraceae bacterium | reverse complement strand
TAATGGATATTTTAGAAAGAATAGTAGCGCATAAGCAAATAGAAGTAGGCGGTCGGAAGCAGTTAGTTTCCACCAAGCAACTAGAGCGTAGCCAGCATTTTGGGCGTCCCGTCCACTCCTTAAAAGAATTTTTATTACGCCCTGATAAGTCAGGCATCATTGCGGAATTTAAACGCTATTCTCCTTCCAAAAAAGATATAAATACGCACTCCACTGTACAGGAAGTGACGACGGGGTATGCAGCAGCAGGGGTGTCGGGTATTTCTGTGCTCACCGATCAGCATTTTTTTAAAGGCACGATTGATGATTTAATCATCGCTAGAAAATATAATGAGGTTCCCATTCTTCGCAAGGAATTTATTATCGATGAATTCCAATTATTAGAAGCAAAAGCAATGGGGGCAGATGTAATTTTATTAATTGCTGAATGTCTAGAAAAAAACCACCTAGCTCGACTCGCAAAATTTGCTAAGTCGCTAGGGCTAGAAGTGCTAACAGAAATACACTCCGCCGAACAATTACCTAAGCTAACAGCAGATATAGACATTGTAGGCGTCAACAATCGCAACCTCAAGACGTTTAAAGTAGATCTTCAACATTCTAAGGAACTCTTTCATAAAATTCCAGATTCTTATATTCGAATATCTGAAAGTGGTATTAGTCATCCTGATACGATTGTAGATTTAAAACGACATGGGTTTCAGGGTTTCTTGATTGGAGAGAATTTTATGAAGACGGAAAGTCCGGGAGTGGCTTGTAAGAAATTTATTGAAGAAATCTCCTCTAAACTTCAGTTGATTAATTATTGATTATTAATTACTACGCTGGCGCAAAGGCTCCGCCTTGTGCCCCATATCCTAAAGGTTAAACCTTTACGAATAATCAGCACAAGGCAAAGCCTTTACGCTAGCAAGTAAAGAAAAATTTAGCAAGTGATAGTGAATTTATTGAAGAAGTCTCCTCTAAACTTCAGTTGATTAATTATTGATTATCAATTACTGGGCCTATCCGTGAATAATCAATAATTAATAATCAATCAACCAAAATGATAGTAAAAGTATGCGGCATGAGAGACCCCAAAAATATAAAGGACCTATTGGAACTTCCAATAGACCTAATGGGGTTAATCTTTTATAAAAAATCGCCTCGTCATGTGCCTGATAGTGCAGCCAAAGAAATTTTACAAGCGAGTGACGGAACCATAAAGCGAGTCGGCGTATTTGTGAATGAAGATATTGAAATCATCATACAGAAAGTTGCTAAATTCAAACTGTCTTATGTGCAATTGCATGGCAAAGAAACGGCGGATGATTGTTACGATTTATTAGCCGCTAGTGCCAAGACCTTTGGCTGTGATGATGAACTACAAATCATCAAAGCCTTCTCTGTCAATGAAGAGTTTGACTTTGCTACGACAAAGAGATATAGTGCTTACTGCAAATATTTTCTCTTTGATACCAAAGGAAAGAATGCAGGCGGGAATGGCTTTATGTTTGATTGGTCTTTATTGAAACAATATACGGGTCGCACGCCTTTTTTATTGAGTGGAGGAATTGGGGTGGATGCAGCAGCAGCTATTTCAAAATTAGCTTTTCCCAAAATGGTGGGAGTGGATTTGAATAGTAAATTTGAACGGAGTCCTGCTGTTAAGAATGTGCAGCAATTAAAACAATTTTTGAAAGCGATTGAGAAGAAAAAGATAACCACCTGAATTAAAATATTATTTACCACTTAGTTTGCATTGAAAGATAATAGTACTATAGAATATTAACCCTCCCCAACCCTCCCTTAAAAGGGAGGGAGTTTCCTCCGATTCAAAAATATTGGTACAGAGGAAACTCCCCCTCTTTTAAGAGGGGGTTGGGGGGAGTTTAATCCTGTGTATTCTAATGTGGTTGAAATCAAAAAACACATGAGTACCATTACAAAAAGTCCCTACACCGTCAACCACAGAGGATACTACGGAGAATTTGGAGGCGCCTTCATTCCCGAAATGTTACACCCCAATGTAGAAGAATTGCGGAAAACTTATCTGCAAATCATGTATTCTCCTGAATTTCAAAAGGAGTTTCGACAACTGCTAAAAGACTATGTAGGCAGACCCTCTCCCTTGTACTACGCCAAACGCCTTTCTGAGCATTACCAAACCAATGTTTATTTAAAAAGAGAAGACCTCAACCATACGGGGGCGCACAAGGTGAATAATACCATTGGGCAAATTTTAATGGCGCAACGCTTAGGCAAAAAAAGAATTATAGCCGAGACAGGCGCAGGACAACATGGCGTAGCAACAGCTACCGTTTGTGCCTTGATGGGGATTGATTGCATCGTCTATATGGGCGCAGTGGACATTGAGCGACAAGCGCCTAATGTACAACGGATGAAGATGCTTGGCGCAGAAGTTCGCCCCGCTAATAGCGGAAGCAAAACCTTAAAAGATGCGACCAACGAAGCGATTAGAGATTGGATTAACAATCCAGAAGATACGCATTATATAATAGGTTCCGTCGTAGGACCTCACCCCTACCCTGATATGGTGGCACGTTTTCAATCGGTCATCAGTGCCGAAATGAAATGGCAACTACGAGAGCAAACAGGGAATGAAAATCCAGACATCATCATCGCTTGCGTAGGCGGAGGCAGTAATGCGGCAGGGGCTTATTACCATTATTTGGATCAAACAGACGTTCGACTAGTTGCCGTAGAAGCAGCAGGATTAGGTATTCATAGTGGTGAATCCGCAGCTACTAGTGTATTAGGTACAAAAGGCGTGATTCATGGCAGTCGTACGCTATTGATGCAAACGGAAGACGGGCAAATCGTAGAACCTTATTCCATATCAGCTGGCTTGGACTACCCTGGTATTGGTCCTATGCACGCCCACTTAATTGCAACAGGTCGAGCCGAAGCGGTTAGCATCACCGATGATGAGGCCTTAAAAGCTGCTTTCTTTTGTTCTCGACAAGAAGGGATTATTCCTGCACTTGAAACCGCCCATGCTTTTGCGGCGATGGATCATATTGAGTACAATCGAGATGATGTGGTCGTCATTAATTTATCTGGTAGAGGTGATAAAGATTTGAATACTTTTATTAAGGCTTTTGATCGGTTTGGATGACCAAGATAGCTGACATTGTAGTATATACAACGGACGAATAAAGAACAATAGATGAACTCTCTGCTAAAAGAAATCAAAAATTGTCAAGTCTGCTTACCTCATTTAAAAGATGGGGTGAATCCCGTAGTGTCTACCCATCCAAATAGTAAAGTGGTGATCATAGGGCAAGCGCCAGGCAGGATTGTACATCGAACAGGTATTCCGTGGGATGATAAGAGTGGAGATCGCTTACGGGAATGGTTAACGGTTAGCAAAGAGCAATTTTACAATCCAGAAATATTTGCCATTATCCCAATGGGGTTTTGCTATCCTGGAAAAGGGAAGTCAGGCGACTTGCCTCCCCGTAAGGAGTGTGCCCCTTTATGGCATGAACCCCTATTATCAAAAATGAAGAGCGTTGAATTAACCCTTTTAATTGGCAGTTATGCACAGGCCTATTATTTAGGAGATCAACGAAAAAGGACTTTAACAGAAACGGTGAAAAATTTCTCTGAATACTTACCTACCTTTCTCCCCTTACCCCACCCTTCTCCTAGAAATAATATTTGGTTGAAAAAGAATCCTTGGTTTGTGTCGGAAGTTTTACCTTTATTGCAAAAGCGTATTAGCAAGCTTATTCGCTAGTCGTTGAAAAATTGTGAAAAGCATATTACAAAAGTTTTAAAAACTTTTGTAATCTTCGGCGTAATGATTCCCGACCGATGGCTAACGCCGTCGGACGGAAAGACTCATCGGACGGCGAAGCCATCCGACGAGTAATTCAAGTGTTTTATTATGAGTAATGAGGGATTACTAAGAGAATTGACAGACACAATCTAAATACATTGTGTAAATTTTTTTTGGCAGTTTTGCTCGGCGGCTGCGCCGCCTCGCAAAGGGGGATTTTGGGGGCGACGTTTCTACAAAGTTGCCATGG
>CALJIQ010000556.1 GCA_937973995.1 uncultured Saprospiraceae bacterium | reverse complement strand
ATCGTGACGCGAGGTTGTGACCATCTTTGAACTGTCCGGCTTTGCTTCAACAGTGGCGACTCGGTATCTTCATCAAGCACGGTATCTAAGTACCAAATGGTTAGTTGATGTGTCCGAGCCGCTTGTCACAAATTTATGAGCTTATAAACTTTTTGGTTATATCTCAAATGTACGATGGTTTGATGAGCACAATGCTTAAAAGTAGTTAGAGAGAATAAATAAAACAGTCGATTAACTCGTCGGATGGCTGCGCCGTCCGATGAGCCTTCCCATCCGACGGCATAGGTAGCACCATGCGAAAAAAATAGTAAAAGGCATCAATATTTACTCATTTTCTCTTTTATTCATCTACTCATTTTCCAAAAAACTGTAATATTGCCCAAATGGCACATATTTTAAATATAGAAACAGCAACAGAAATAAGTTCTGTGTGTATTTCACACGGAGAAAGAGTACTTGCTTTCAAAGAAAGCACAGAAGGAATGGCGCATGCAAGAGCAACCACTTTGCTGATAGAAGCCTGTTTGGAAGCAGCTAAGTTAGCGATAACAGACCTGGACGCAGTTGCGATTAGTAGTGGCCCAGGTTCCTATACAGCATTGAGGGTAGGTAGTTCTATTGCCAAAGGGATATGTTATGCACTGGACCTTCCTTTGATCAGTATCTCCACCTTAGAATCTTTAGCAATAGCTGCTTCTAAGCTAAAAGAAGGAGATTTTTATTGTCCGATGATAGATGCAAGGCGTAATGAAGTATATACCGCAACTTATAACAGTAATTTTACAAGAGTGAAAGAAGCAAGCGCTACGATCTTGACGCCAGACTATATAGATCGTAATGGATGGCAAGGAAAAGCAATTTTCTCAGGGAATGGTGCTTCCAAATTTAGTACAATGGTAGAGCGATCCGATTATACTTTCACAGATGTCTATTGCTCTTCAAAACATATTGCTCCGCTTGCATTTTTGGCTTATCAGCAAAAGAATTTTCAAGAAATAGCCTATTTTGAACCAATCTATTTAAAGCCTCCAAATATTACCAAAAGCAAGAAAAAGCTCTTATCTTAGTGATATAAACCTATTTCACTAATAATCACTTAACTATCTAATATTCAAATAATTATTCGTCTATTCCCTATATGATGGTTATTGTGTATTTATTAATTATTTTTTTTATTTTTAGCTAATTATCAATACATTTACATCTTATAAACTATAATAATGTATCACTTTGGTATAGTATTTGGTTTTTCAGAAATGAATATTTTTTTAATCTATTTCAAAAGAAAACATAGTTATGAGAAAGCAGAAAAATGAATCTGTCGTACTACAGAAGGGACCCGCCGATGATATACAATTAGATTACGTCGAATTGAGAAAAGCTGTACTAGTACTACGCGCAATTAACCACAAACTTCGCCAACGAATTATTGACCTATTAGAGGAAAATAAGACGATGACTGTTACTGATATTTACATCAAATTACGGTTAGAGCAGTCTGTTGCCTCTCAACATCTTGCTATTTTAAGAAGAGCGGGTGTAGTGATTACAGAGCGACAAGGTAAGTTTATCTACTACGCTTTGGATCATGATAGGCTAGCTCAAATCTCTCGATTAGTCGAAGAATTAGCGATTTAAACAAAAAATAAACAAAAATAAGCTAAAGAAATATATCAAACACCTAAGAACAAACAATATATAAGATATTTTTTGGCAACAAAACCGATTAGAAAAGCCTAAATGCTGTAAAATGTTTCATTTTACAGCATTTTTTTTCATATTTTTTTTGAAATAATGGTTTAAAAACGCATATTTGCCTTAGAGTAAATAATTGTTTCAACTAAACCAAGAGTTCTATGAGAAAGGCTAGGGTAGATATTCATCCTGAGAAACTACAAACTTCCGCCGAAATCTTGAGAGCATTGGCGCATCCTTTGAGAATGAAAATCCTATCGTTTATTGACCAAAATGGCACAATCAACGTTAATAAGATTTACAATACCCTCAAATTAGAGCAGTCAATTACCTCTCAACATCTTAGAATACTAAGATTGGCGGGATTGGTAGAAACAAAACGTGATGGAAAATTCATCCATTATAATCTTAGGTACCCCAAAATTGCAAACACTGTGAAAGCCATCAATAACTTCTTAGCGGAAGATGAGGCATAATTCTATGTAACACAGAATGCAGTTTAAAGGAGATAAATACTAGTTATTTGTCTCCTTTATTAGTTTTAGGGACGTTGAAAAAATAAATGTTCCAATTGACTTTTTGTTAGTTTTCAAAAATGAACGTATGTCAAGGAGTTTATTTTTGAAAGCTAAAAGTCTCAAAAAATTGGAACATTTATTTTTGTCCCACTATTTAGGCAATAAATAGTTTCCCACTCCTTCCATTTCTTCGTAAAATTCCGATCCATATTTCCTGATTAACGCCTCTTTTAAGAATTGATACATGGGTAATTGTTCTTTCGCACCTAATGTGCACGCCGCTTTGCAGATGTCCCATTCATCGTATTCTAATATGTCAAATCCGTTATTTTCATTCTTAGATATGCGAATAGGGTAGAGGTGACAGGAAATGGGTTTTTTGAATTTGGTAATTCCCTGATTATATGCTTCTTCTATACCACACTTCGCTTGACCATTTTGAAAGGTCATATACACACAAGCTCCATTTTCTAACAAGGTAGTTCCTTGCTCTTTTATCTCCTCATAGTACACATATTTACCTGCTTCTTCTATTTTTTTAATACTGGTTGCTTGTAAGAAAGGTTTTAAATCTTCGTAGATGTGATCTAAGGTTTCCACCTCTTCCACCGTTAAAGGCGCACCATAATCACCTTCCCAACAGCAAGCACCCTTACAGGCGTTTAAATTGCAGAGAAATTGGACCTTAAATATATCCTCACTTATGAGTTTATTTTGAATAATAACCATGATTATTATTTGAAATTGCAATTAGCAATTCGGTGGTGTATTAAAGTTGTTGATACAATATTTCACATGCTCTTTTCCTACTTCTGCAAGGCGCCGAAGTACTAATCAACACGTTCAATACTAGACCTAGAATTCAAAAGTACGCCTAATTTATAAACACCCTTATTTGCTCAATTATTCTTTCGGTTACTGCTTGGCGTAATTTTTGAAATACATGAAGAATTAATCATCTTTCCTCCCTACCCTCGTTTCCCTCCATGATTAATTCCCTCTTTTAGAAAAAACGAGTACCTCCTCTCATATTTTTTAACCAATAGGAATTAAGCAAAAATTACAAGGAGTTGATATATGACTTAACAAAAATAAACACTTTTAAATTTTTCAATCCTTTAGTTTTTGATCTTCATTCCTTTAAGAAGGCTTTCCCCTGCTCCTTCCCATTTAATTTTTAACCTACTTACACATGAATTATTCTTTACTATCCTTCCCGAGGGGAAGTTCAGGGAATTATTCCTTGATGCGATTTTTAAGTGAAAGAATAAGTCCGTTACTGTTGTTAGTATTCTTGTGGGTACACCCCTCATGGACATACGCTAATTGTGATGTAGTCTCTACTGATTGTGGAGAAGTCTCATTAGTTAGTGTCAAAAAGAATGCATCTGTTACGGCTTATGACTTCAAGCTAACGAACTCTCGTCGAGAGGCAGTCTCAAATGCGATTGCCACTTCTAATTGTGAATTAAACGTAAGTGCAGGAAGCAATAAAGAAACTTGCAATGGTTCTACTGTTTCTATATCTGCAAATGTTACTGGTGCGAGTACTTGTGGTAGTTCTGGATCTGGAAGCAATGATCTATTACTATATTATAGTTTAGATAATTGTTTTTTCGCAAATAGCCCTGG
>CALJIQ010000555.1 GCA_937973995.1 uncultured Saprospiraceae bacterium | reverse complement strand
ACCGAAGAAGGTATCTTTGCAGGCATGAGTAGCGGCGGTGCGGTTACTGCTGCTAAAAAATTAGTAGAAACGATAGAGGAAGGTGTGGTGGTTTGTATTATTTGTGATCGGGGAGATCGGTATTTGAGTAGTGGAATATTTGGTTAAAATTTCTAAACGCTCAACTTTTGCGCAAATACGGCAAGTCTGCTCGGCGGCTATCGCCGCCTCGCAATAGGTTTCTTTAGGGGCAGCAAGCAAGGCAGAAATTTACGTTACTGGTTTCGCCTGATTAGGGATTCGGAAGTTGCTCAAAAATAATCTTATTAGGCAAAGCCCGCTCATTCTCTTCATGCAGAATGATATTAAAAAACTGCAATTCATCCACATCATTATTCAACCCTTGATAGATCATTTTTCCATCCATGTTGCAATCTCCTAGTAAGTAGCCCTCATAAATAAAGTTATAATTGACATCGGGATTATTAGGATGAAAAGCGATGTCGAAAATAATTTTCTCCTTATCCAGTCCTGGACCTTGATAAATAATTTTATTATCTCCATTGGAGTTTCCTCCCCACAAATAATTATACCCATCAATTGGTTTCATTGGAAATTGGGTCGATCTATCTGCATCTCCTAGTGTATAAAATGTATGCTGGATATTTGTAAAATCAATAGTCGCTTTTGGGAAGAAAGATAGCGCAGTGGCAGACATTGCCCCTAAATGATTTCGATGTCGAACAGCAACAAAGTATCTATCTTGCGGCACGTAAAATCTAACAGGCGATACACCATCTATATCTACAATATCTCCATCTCTCTGAACTAAAGCAGAGCGAGTGGTAATAATTTTAGAAGGATCCAATTCCCATCTTAATTCTAATAATACCCAATCTACAATAGCATCCACTCCAGTAGTTTCTAGTATATCCGAACTTATTCGTTCCTTTCCTCCTCCTCTATGTTTAAAAAGTGGTGGATTTCCGTCAATGGCTTTTAAAGCGGTATAAGGTTCTGTCAGTGGAAGCAACTCCTTTTCTCTTAATAAATCTTGCATCAGGTATTCATCCACTACCCTAGCCCCTTGTAAAAATACTTTTGCTTCTAAGGTGAGAAAGTCCTCTTCGGTAGCAATTTGTTCTTGCGCTTTTCTACAATCATTAACAAATACCGTTACCTCTTCGGTAGCGGTACAACCCTCTTTATCCGTTACGATAACGGTATAAACGGTGGTAACATCTGGAGTGGCAACAGGAATATCTGAATTTGGATTGCTTAATCCAATAGTTGGACTCCACTCCCATTGTATTCCTCCATTGACTACTAATTGCGCTGACCTTCCTTTACATACCGTTTTATCTGGGCATGCTATAGCTACCAGTTGGCAGGTTGGGTTTGTTGGGTTTGTTGTTGGAGGAGTCGTCGTCGGAGGAGGAGTGGTAGTGGGCGGAGTAGCACCACAATCTTCAACATTTACCCAGATATTATCCGTACCCGTACAGCCGTTGGCATCGGTTACATACACTCGGTATTCTATGGTCGTTAAAGGAGTAGTCGTAGGGTTCGCAGTATTGATTTGATCCAAATAGGTAGCAGGTTCCCATCTATGGTTTGCACCACCTAAGGCAGAAAGACTAAGCGACTCCCCTTGGCAAATAGAAATATCCTCTCCCACATATATCGGAACTTCTTTACAAGAAAAAAGACGAAGATGAACGACGCTTTCATCATCTTCTAAAATATCTTGATTTACTGGAGTTCTATTATCAATCGCAGAGGGAGAATCTGCATCTGAAGCGAGTGTATTATCTTCATAATAAGCACCTACTATTTCTGAGAAAATGGCAAAGCTTTCCCTTTGATTCGGATTACTATCTAGTCGTAAAGTTAGCGGCTGCAAAATGATCTCCCCTGGTTGTAAAGGGCCAGGAAGGATTCGGCTGGCAGAGCGTGCTACTACCCAATCTGGATTCTCTGTTTCTAAGAAGGTGATCCCCTCTGGGTAATGGCTATTGACTTGTATGGAGTACATGGGTAGGGTTCCTTCATTCGTAATAGCAATGACAAACTCAATCGTATCTCCTATATCAATAATAGAATCTTGTCCTTCTTTTAATTGCATGTCTAGTGCTAAATCTGCACAAAATTCTTCTTTTAAATATAAAGAAATGATACTATCACAACCCGTACTGGCAGTAAGTGTCTGAGCATAATATCCTGGCTCTGAAAGTGATTGTCCATAGAAATCATAACTCGTTCCAAAACAGAAATCATCCTCTATTGTATCTCTTAATACATTGGAAATTAATAACTCTAAATTCACAATACTATCACAGCCTTGAGCCGTTAGAATTTGAGTAGTGTAGTTACCACTTTGTGTTAATAGGTCTCCATTAAAATCATAGCTATCTCCCTCGCAAATTTGTGCAGTAATAGCGGTATGAATAGTAGGATTAATAGTTATATCTACACAATCCAATGCGGCACAACCATTTTCGTCTGTTACCGTCACACAATATTCTTCTGCTTGCTTCGGAATGATTGTTAATGAAGAACTAGTTTCTGAAAAAGTATCCGTTTCACTCGCCCAAGTATATTGACCTTCAGTTCCATACGCAGTCAACGTGATCGGTACCCCAGCACAAGTTTGCATATCCTCCCTCAACACAACCACAGGCAAGGACTGCACTTCTACGGAAACGGTACCTGTTATAATACAACCCGTAATTTCTCTTACCGTTACTGCATAAAGACCAGTTGTAGTAGGTTGTACAATTGGAAACTGACAAGTGGGGCAATCTATGTTTTCCCCAATCCATTGATAGCTAGCATCCTTCGACCCTCCATAGGCTTCTAATTGAACGGATTCCCCTTCACATACAAATAGTCGTAAAGCAACTAGTGTTACATCTGGACAAGGATCAAAATAGATTTCCTCAAAGTCTATATCGTCTTCCTCTTCATTGGATAAGTCATCGTTAGGCGAAGAATCAAAATCTGCTATAAACACCCCTTCTTCATCTGTCACTCCTGATATTTCAGCATAGTTATTTATAAAACCTTCCGAAGGATTCGATAACGTTAACTGTATAGGTACACAAGTGGAATTACCTGTTGTTAATGGACCAGGATAGGTATAAATGGCTTTCCCTTCAGCATTTATAGACCAATCTGTCCCAAAAGAAGCCAACACTAAACCAGTAGGAATATGATCCGTTATTTCTATATTATAAGCAGGAGTTACGCCTTCATTAATGATACAAATTTCATAGTGGATGGTATCTCCAATTCTAACAGTGTCCGATTGGAAATCAGCCAGCGTTTTTGTCAATGCCAAATCAACACAAGGAACGGTGCGTAACTCTAGTTCAACAATACTATCGCAAGAAGTAGAACTTGCTAAGGTATCCTTATATATTCCCGATTCCTTCAAGTCTATTCCATTAAAATCATAGGAAGCCCCTTCACAAATTTCTGCTGCGATATTTGTCAATATGTTTTCATCTACATCAACCACTTGACAATCGCTAGCTTTACAACCCATGGAATCGGTAACGGCAACACAATAAGTCGTTTCTGAAATAGGAGCAATGGTAGGACTACTAATACTATCTAACAAAGTGCCATCACTAGCGGTCCATTGATACGCACTAAAATCCTTGTTCGTTCGTAAATTGGTAGTAGTTCCATTACAAATAGTTTTATCAGTACCCAAGTCAACATCTGGTAATTCATGTACCACTACTCTAGTAAAATTAGACGCTGCACAACCCGTTATTTCTACTACTGTTAGCGTAAAAGTGGTAGTAGCAGTTGGGCTAACTATTGGTTTTGGACAATCAAAGCAACTCAAAGTTGCGTCCCCATTCCAGATATACGTAGCTCCTACGGACCCTCCAAAACCTTCTAATTGGATGGAATCTCCCTGACAGATTTCCACTTCAAAGGAAGCCACGATCACAGAAGGGCATGGATTAAAGAAGACGGGTACAAAGTCTATTTCATCATCTTCTACTGGTGCCGTATCCTCTTCATCTACGGTAGCATCAAAATCCAAAATAAATACCCCTTCGTCATCCGTTACACCTGTTACTTCTGCATAATTTCTAATGATGTCTGTTGGTGGATCCAATAAATCTAATTCTATATTTATACAAAAAGATTCTCCTTTAGCAACTGGTCCTGGATGCGTATAAATAGCAGTAGTATCATTGATTAATTCCCAACCCAAAGTATCTTGCGTCAAGAATAATCCATTTGGAATATAATCGGTGATTTCAATATTATAAGCATCCGAGAGTCCCGTGTTGGTGACACAGATTTCATAGTCTATAATCTCTCCCAATCGGACGGTATCAGATTGTCCATTTGCCAATACTTTATCTAGAGAAAGATCCACACAGGGAACCACATCTAGATCTAATGTAACGATGCTATCACATCCTGAGTCAGTGATTAAATTTTGGGTATATGTTCCAGATTCACTATATGCTATACCATTAAATAAAAAGCTTTGACCTATACAGATCGTATCTGTTAGGTTTGTAGTAAGAACATCGTCAACCATTAACTGTAAAGTGACGATACTATCACACCCCGTATTGGTCGTATAAGTGGCGGAATAGGTTCCAGCAGTAGCCAAGTTATTTCCATCAAAGGAATAGATTGCTCCTTGACAAATGGTGTTTGAGAGGTCAGTAGTCAAGACGGGAAGTACACTTAGATTTAAAGTAACGATACTATCACATCCTGCATTGGTTATAAAGTTGCCCGTATAGACTCCTGAGCTAGTTAAGTCATTTCCATCAAAAGAATAAACAGCACCTTGACAGATCGTCTTTTGTATTTGATTGGTTATAGTCGGGGATGTGGTTAAATTTAAAAGGACGGTACTATCACATCCATTGGCTTTAGTATAATTTTGAATATACACCCCCTCTGTCGAAATCGGATTTCCATTAAACAAGTAATGACTACCTTGACAGATCGTCTCGTTTAGAGTAGTATATTGGATTGGAGTCACTGCTAATTGAAGTGTGACTATACTATCACAACCTAATGCCCCTTTTAATAGAGCAATGTAAATACCTGCTGTATTGTAGTTATTACCGTTAAAATTATAGATATCTCCCTGACAAATATTCTCAGAAATAGTCGTATTAATAATCGAATTGACGGAAAGGTCCAATGTTACAATACTATCACATCCTTCGGGGGTAATCAGGTTTGCAACATAGGTTCCTGATGTGCTATAATTTACCCCATTGAATAAATAGGTACCTCCCTCACAAATACTTTCCGTTAAGGTAGTAGTCTTTACTGGATCAACTGTTAAGTCTAATGTTACCGTACTATCACAACCTGCGGTAGTGAGTAAATTAAAGGTATAAATTCCCGAACTGCTATAACTATTTCCATTGTAGGCATAAGCATCCCCTTCACAAATACTTTCATTTAAAACGGTAGTTGCTACTGGATTAACACTTAAATTCAAAGTAACAATGCTATCACAACCTGCCACCGCAACTAAATTTGCTACATAGGTACCAGCAGTCGTATAAACAGCACCATTAAAGGTATAATCATTGCCTTCACAAATCTCTTCATTGAGGGTCGTTGTTATAATAGGATCAATACTCAAATTCAGGGTAACGATACTATCACAACCTGCCACAGCAATTAAATTTGCTACATACGTGCCAGCAGTCGTATAAACAGCACCATTGAAAGTATAATCACTTCCAGCACAAATACTTTCATTTAAAAGAGTCGTCTTGATGGGGTCAATACTTAAATTCAAAATCACCGTACTATCACAACCTTCTATAGTTTGTAAATTGGCTTGATAGGTACCTGCCGTATTATAACTGCTTCCATTAAAAGAAAAACTAGTGCCATCACAAATAGACTCATTTAGTATAGTGCTCTTAGTAGGATTTACGATCAAGTTCAATGTCACTATACTATCGCAACCTTCTGTTGTAAGTAAGTTAGCAGGATAGACTCCCGCTGTCGTATAGGTCGAACCATTAAATACATAACTACCACCATCACAAATGGTATCATTGACCGTCGTTGTTTTAATAGGGTTGACAACCAAATTTAAAGTCACGGTACTATCACAACCTTCCGTAGTTAATAAATTAGCAATATAGGCTCCCGCTGTAGTATAAGTCGAACCATTAAATACATAACTACCACCATCACAAATCGTGTCCTGAACAGTAGTTGTCTTAATGGGATTGACTACTAAATTTAACGTAACCGTACTATCACAATCTTCGGTAGTTAGTAAATTGGCAATATAAATTCCTGCTGTGGTATAAGTGCTACCATTGAATAAATAGGTATCTCCATCACAGATGGTATCATTGAGGATAGTTGTTTGTAAAGGATTAACGACTAGGTCTAATGTAACAATACTATCACAGCCTTCCACACTAGTTAGATTGGCAGGATAGCTACCTGCTACCGAATAGGTATTGCCATTGAATAGGTAGTTACCTCCATCACAGATGGTGTCATTTACTGTGGTGGTTTTGATGGTATTAACTTTCAAGTTTAAGGTGACAATACTATCGCAATCTTCCGTAGTTTTTAAGACAGCAATATAGATTCCAGAATTAGAGTAAGTTGAACCATTAAAACTGAAAGTACTTCCATCACAAATCTCTTCTGTAAAGGTAATAGCATAAGTAGGATTGACCGTCAAATTTAATACCACTATACTATCACAACCATGAGTGGTTAAAAGGTTAGCATAATAGGTTCCTGATGAGGTATAAGAACCTCCATTAAAAGGAAAAGTCTCCCCATCGCATATGGTATCGTTGAGGACGGTATTCGCATTAGGAAGTACTGTCAAGTTTAAGGTAACGACACTATCACAACCTTCGCTTGTTGATAAATTGGCAACATAGTTACCGGCCGCCATATAACTTGTGCCATTAAAAATATAACTCATTCCATCACAAATACTATCCGTCACCGTTGTTGTCTTGGTCGGATTCACTACCAAGTTTAATGTCACCGTGCTATCGCAACCCTCTGTGGTTAATAGATTGGCGACATAGGTCCCTGCTGTCGTATAGGTCGTCCCATTAAATACATAACTGCCATTATCACAGATCGTATCATTCACCATTGTCGTCTTGGTCGGATGCACTACCAAGTTTAATGTCACTGTACTATCGCAACCTTCTGAAGTCTGTAAAACATTTATATAGATACCATTAGAAGAATAACTTTGACTTCCAACAGTAACACTACCACCAACACAAATTTCTATGTTTAAGGTAGTATCCTTAGTTGGATGTACCGTGAGGTTAAGCGTGACAATACTATCACAATTAAACACATTTGGAAAAGTATCTAAATAAACACCCGTTGTATTAAGATTTTGATTATTAAATGAATAGGTAGTATTATCACAAATTTCAATATCAAAAGATGAAGCGAGCACGACTCCCAGATAATCACAAATGTCATCAGGATTGGTACCGTCTATTATTTCTTGTTCATTTAATACGCCATCACCATCACAATCAATTCCTGAAATATTGGTATCACATGGGCCAACGGTTATATATACATAATCCGTTACACACTCAATGGGACTACCATCATCGCATACCGTATAGGTTATGGTGTCTAATCCAACGTAATTATTTGGTGGTGTATAATTGAATACATTAGTAGATGCATTAAACGATAGCGTACCTCCCTGAGAACTAGTCGTAGGAAGACTAGATACGTTTAAATTATCTCCTTCAACATCACTATTGTTAGCAAGCACATCTGGCGTAAAGACAGAAACAAACATGGTGGTAGTTACCGTTTCACTATTCGAGGTAGGCGGATCATTTACGGACAAAACTGTGAAGAAAATGGTATCTGTTACACATCGAATAGGGCTGCCATCATCACAAACTTCGTAGGTAGTAGTATCGTTACCATAAAAGTTAGCAGGAGGAGCATAGTGCAATCTTTCGTTGACGGAAGTATAAGTTACCGTACCTCCTTGACTAGTAGTAGCATCAAAAGAATTGACGGAGACATTATGTCCATCAGGGTCAGTATTATTTAAAATGACATCTACACCTGTTCCTGAATCTTCATTTATCGTTATATATTCGTTACCTACAGGGGGAGGATTATTGATTCGTTTTAAAAGAATACTGGAAGTTCTAAACGTGGTAATGGACGAATGATCTAACCATAAAGATCCTTGACTGCCCGTAGCAGTTACTAGTTTTTCAATTATAATAACTTCTTTTCCATTGGTAGCAAAAGTACTAAGATTACTATATCCAGCAGGCATGGAATTAACAGTCCCTGACACATTAGCTCTATAAATCCTTACTAATAGCGCTTCATCCGAGGTAGCGGTAATATCAGGAGCAACTGCATAAGGAAGGGTTGAAGGAGCATCATGCGTATGTGCTTGAATAGGGTTAGAGGGTTCGACCCCCGTATAATTATGCATTAATACCCCAGCTTTCGTATTAGATGGTAATGAAAAAGTATAAGAAGGGGGTTCAGAACTACCAGCTAATTTATAGTAAACAGCAGAGTTTCCTGCATCTACAAATGCGGGACCATAATCTAATAAAGTCCAGCCTGTAGGTGTCTGAATACCACCTGCCGATTTATCATCCGAAATAAAAGTTGCTAATAGTAGATTATCTTCTACGATACCAGCAGGGGCGGGTACCGTAATACTACTAGCAATATTTACTTCTGCCGAAGACGAGCTTACGTATGTTTGAGCGGTAAGATGTGCTAAGGAAATAAAAAACAAAAAGAAGGCTAGGATAATGGAAGTCATTATCTTACACCTAAAAAAATAGGCTTGATTGAAGAGTGCATGTATATGTTGGAATACCATATAAATTCCACTTTGATCCTTAAAGAAAGATCACAACTTTTTGCTTTAAAAATATTGGGTGATAACCAAAATGTATTCTGAAAATGAAAAGGGGGAAGGGGAATTACTGAATGTAAGGGGGAAGACAACTTTTAATCAATTAGCAAGGTTGTCAGTGCGATGTAGAATAGAGAGATGGATCGCGTTAACTATCATTTAATGCTTCCGATTTATTAATGCAAAAACCTACCCAAACACCTAATTTCAGAGAACTGATAACTTAAAAATCCTCTAATTTTATACATTTTAGGAAAATTTTCACGTCTTGAATAATTACCAGTCTCCGACAAGGAGTCACAAAAAAAGCCTTTATGGTTAAAAAAAAATCCCACTTTTCGGGAGCAACTGAAAAATGGGTAATACAATCAACCATTTAAGCTTGTCACTAGAAAAATAAGAAATAATTTAGTGGGTAAGAAGCATAAAAAAGGCCATCACAGGAACATGTGATAGCCTTTTTTAATACTATTTCTCAAAAAGAATTACTAGGCAACGCCCATATCTTTTCTGATTTTATTTAAAGCAGATCCTGCTTTCACCCAATCAATTTGAGCTTGATTATAGGTATGATTGACTTCAAACTTATGAGAAGTACCATCTGCATGATCTAGCTTCACCGTCAAAGTCTTGCCTGGCGCAAAGTCCTTGAAATTAGTAATGCTCACATAATCATCTTGGCGTACTTTATCATAATCCGAAGGATTTTTAAAAGTTAATGCCAACATACCTTGTTTCTTTAAGTTCGTTTCGTGAATACGGGCGAACGATTTTACGATCACCGCATTTACTCCTAAAAAGCGAGGTTCCATTGCAGCATGCTCTCTAGAAGAACCTTCTCCAAGGTTTTCTTCTCCGAATACTACTGTACCAATTTTATTATCTCTATAGTAGATCGCTGTTGTTGGAACGGCTCCATACTTACCTGTCTCTACATTCAATATTTTATTGGTTTCTCCATTAAAAGCATTAATGGCACCGATATAACAATTTTGAGAGATATTTTCTAAGTGACCTCTAAATTTCAACCAAGGACCAGCCATCGAAATATGATCCGTTGTACATTTCCCTTTCGCTTTAATCAACACGCGCATTTTTTTCAACTTCGCTTGTGATAAAGGTTTGAATGGTGTCAATAATTGTAAACGATCAGACCCTTTCGCTACCGTTACATCTACTTTGCTACCATCTTCTATTGGTGGAATAAAGCCAGCATCTTCTACATCAAAACCTTTAGGCGGTAATTCTACACCAACAGGTGGTTTTAATTTAAATTTCCTGCCATTGCCCCCTACTAATTTATCCTTTAAAGGATTGAAGCACATATCACCAGCCATCGCCATTGCCGTTACAATTTCTGGAGACGCTACAAATCCATGGGTGTTAGGATTACCATCATTCCGCTTAGCAAAGTTTCTATTGAAGGAAGTAATGATAGAGTTTTTTCGGTTTGGATCATCCGTATGTCTAGCCCATTGACCGATACAGGGTCCACAGGCATTTGCCAAGACCGTCCCACCAATCTTTTCAAAATCATCTAAAATTCCGTCTCTTTCAACGGTGAATCTAATTTGCTCCGAGCCTGGCGTAATGGTAAACTCTGAAGCTACTTTCAGGCCTTTTTTAGCTGCCTGTCTCGCCAAGGAAGCAGCTCTAGTTAAATCTTCATAAGAAGAATTCGTACAAGAACCAATCAAGCCTACTTCTAACTTTTGTGGGTAGCCTTTCTCTTTTACAATTTTTCCAAATTCAGATATAGGATGTGCAGCATCTGGCGTATAAGGACCATTAATATGTGGCTCCAACTTAGATAAGTTGATATGAATTACTTGATCGAAGTATTTATCTGGATTCTTATATACCTCAGGATCACCTGTTAAATGCTCTTTTACTTTATCTGCTAGTCTAGCTACATCTGCTCTACCCGTTGCTTTTAGGTATCGCTTCATGGCTGTATCATAGCCAAAGGTAGAAGTCGTAGCTCCAATCTCTGCCCCCATATTACCAATCGTCCCTTTACCAGTACAAGATAATCTTTTAGCACCAGGTCCGAAATATTCTACTACGGCTCCAGTCCCTCCCTTTACCGTTAGGATACCAGCTACTTTTAAAATAACATCTTTGGCAGAAGTCCAACCATCCAATGAACCTGTTAACTTAACGCCAATTACTTTTGGCATTTTCAATTCCCAAGGCATATCTGCCATCACATCCACTGCATCCGCCCCTCCAACGCCAATCGCAATCATGCCCAATCCTGCACCGTTTGGTGTATGAGAATCGGTGCCAATCATCATCCCTCCAGGGAAGGCATAATTTTCTAAAACGATTTGGTGGATAATCCCAGCGCCGGGTTTCCAGAACCCAATACCGTATTTGTTAGACACAGACGCCAAGAAGTCATATACTTCTTTGTTGGTTTTATTGGCAACTTGTAAATCTTTATCTGCGCCTACTTTTGCTTGGATCAAGTGGTCACAAT
Organism: uncultured Saprospiraceae bacterium; assembly: GCA_937973995.1. GTDB lineage: Bacteria > Bacteroidota > Bacteroidia > Chitinophagales > Saprospiraceae > JAFMDF01. The sequence continues at coordinate 4,281 of CALJIQ010000555.1, read as the reverse complement.
GTACCGTAGAAGGCACAGCTACCTGAGGCTTACCAGCCATCATAAATTGTAGTAACGCCATTTGAGCGGTAGCATCTTGCATGGCTACTCGGTCAGGTGCAAAAAAGACATAGTCTTTTCCTCGTTTGTATTTTTTTAATTTGGATTCTTTGTGAAGGTGGGCGTACAGAATTTTCTCTGTTAGTGTAAGTGGGCGACCAAGTTTCTTTCTAGCAGCTTCCACTTTTTTTGGAAGCCCTTCATAGTATGCCTTGATCATTTCTATATCAAAAGCCATAAGTAGAGTTTTTTTTGAGGGGTCAGGGGTCAGGAGTCAGGGGTCAGTGTATATTCGTTATTGAATTTTTTCTGACTCCTGCCCCCTGACTCCTGTCACCTTCTTAATTACAAATTGTGGGTAAAAGTACAATATTTAGTGTATTCTTATACGGGTTTTATTATCAAATAGATTTGCTATTCAGACTCCTTTCATCAAGACTTGTCACCCGCTACTCTTAATTTTGACAAGGACCGCAAGTATCTCCCCCTTTTTTTCTAGCCAACCAGTCTTTTGTTAATACTCTAATAGTTTTACCCGTTTCATCCGTTTCGTTTTGTCGATGACAAATTTCAATATAACCATCTCCATCTGTATCTAAACAATCGCAATCTTGACTATTAGGGTTCGGATAACAAGCATTGGAATCATCACTGTCAAACATAGCATGATTACTTGGAAAATTAGCCTTATAACCATCTTGATCTCGATCAATTCCTTCGCATAATACTGAGTTAGTATTTGGGTCACAAGCACTCAGTGGATCACTAGTCGTCTCTTCTAGATCACTAATTCCATCCCCATCAGAATCACTATTCTCATCATAAGGATTTACATCTTCTCCATCTGTCACCCCATCGTCATCATCATCTGCATCATCTATATTCAAAATACCGTCCCGATCAAAGTCACAGGGGGCTTGTGTAGGATCTTCTTGGCAAGTTAAATAGAGTGCATCTTCTACCGTTTCTTTAGTGCTTACGATAAAATTAGAATGTTCTAATTCATTGTCTGGATGCAATAGAATAGTATTCCATAACAGGTTGGCTTTATCATTGTCAGGGCCTTGATAAATGACTTGCCCGTCCATATTGAAATCATTATCGGTATAACCTGAGCTAATAAAGTTAGATAAGCGATCTTCATTCGCTACATTTAATAATATTTCCAGAAAAATATAGAAAACATCATTCCCTGGTCCTTGGAAAATAACTTCTGTATCTCCATTGATATCACCAGACCAAAGAGCGTTTACATCCTCTACTTTTATCCTTGCATTCACTCCTCTAACTGGCGTGAAGTCTTTGATGAAATTTATGACAGGAATGGAGGTGGTAGTAAAAGTATAGGAGTGTAGCGATACTAGTGGGATATGATTCCGATGCTTGATCGCTACATAATAATTACCTGGAGGCATATTATATAATGGAATAAGCGTATCGCCTTGCTCTGTTACCACATCCCCATTTCTTTGAATTAAAGCGGATCGGGTAGCTACCACTTCCTCTGGATTTTGTTCTGCCCTTAGCTCTACAAATACCCAGTCAACAATAGCGGTCTCTCCTTCTTGCGCTAAGATAGCTTCACTACATTTTTCCCCTCCTCCGTATCCCACATGGGTGTAATGACCTTTATCCGAATAGGGCTCCACTGTCGGAACTAATCCTTTTTGCCTAAGATCATCTCGCATACTTCCACTTTCAGTAGTATGGATTAATGCTCCTTGCAACATCGCTTTTAAACGCATCTGGATACCACTACAATTTACGATTTGACTATAGCCATTACTATTTCCACATTCATCCTCTACATACCAAGTTCGTACCGTCTGTAGCAGTGGTCCATTCACAATTTGTTTTTCGTCATACTGGATGGTCACGCTTGGATCACAGTTATCAATGGCAATATAATCTTTGCCTATTTCCAATCCATCCGATCCTGTTTCACAGAATTCACTAACGTCTAATGGAATACTTCCCTCGATCACCATATAAGATATGTCCTCTGCTGAATGGGAGCCATTTTCGTTTTCCCATTCCTCTATCTGCAGACTAAATCCATCCGGGCGAACATTATCCACTCGAATGACAGCAGGCGTGTTGTCAATGAAGCTAAACCCACTTGTTATTACAACTGGATTATGATAAGTTAACGCTGTCGTAACGGTTTCCCAATTGTGATCCGCAGATACAGTCCCTACTTCTCCGATAGGTTTACCGTTTTGATCTACTATGATTCCACGATTATCTAGTGCTAAATAGCCTATTCTTTCCTGAGCATGTGCAAAAGAAGTATTGACGGATCGTTCTTCCCGAACTCTTATTTCTACTTCATCGTTGGACAGGTTGGTATAACGAACCGTTGCTGGTTCCTCTTCTTGGGTAGTTTGTAAACCCAAAAACATGGCAGGAATATCATTAAAAGAAGAAGAAAAATTTAAAATAGTCCAATTATTATTGGTATTTATCGTACCTGCATTTAGCTCATACTCCTGTGTCTGAATGCCAGCCTCTATTGCCATCCATGCTACCTTTTCCCTAGTATGCAAATTATCATTTGCCAATTCTTCTTTTAATCTAAGTTGAAAGTTAGTATTATTAATATCTCTTATTTGAGTGGCTACAGGAGTTGCTTCATTCGTAGTAATGACTTGAGCAAAAACGATAGGGGCCGTATCAAAATTAATAGGAAACTTAATTGTTTTCCAATTTTGATTCACCTGCTCCATCACGCCTGCCACCATACGTTTACCATTTGGTAAAGTATAAATCCTAAATAGTTGAGGAGGCGTTATGTCTTGAACCTCGATGATTTGAGAATCTCTATCCGTATTTCCACAAGCATCTGTTGCGATCCAAGTACGCTTTAAAGTATAGTGGTGTTGCGAACAACCATCTTCTCCTTGGTTACTCACTTCTTCTACATCAATTTGCACCGCAGGACAATTATCAAAAGCACCTACTAATTCTGGGTCAGGAATTGCTTCATCACAACTAACAGTAACATCGGCTGGCACATTGGATAAACTAGGTGGCGTAGTATCTGTAAAAGTAAAAGTAGCAGTTGCCGAAGAACAGCAATTCCTAACTACATCACACACTTCATATTCAAATTGATCTGTACCACAGATGGCTTCTTCTGGTACAAATTCAAATGTACCTGCTTCATCTATGGTTACGGTACCATTAGCGGGTTGCTGAATAATGCTAAAAAGGAGCGCTTCATCGGGCAAGGTATCATTTGCAGCTACTGAATTTTGTAGTACTGCACCTGGGCAATTATCATTAAAAACATCCTCTTTCGCTACTAATTCAGCGCAATTTATGGGCAGTAGTTGGTTATTACCGTAGTCATTAAGGTTAGTCTCGAATACCACATAAGGGTAGCCATTTTCTATTTGTGCATCTGCATAATTGAGTGCATACCCATCATCATCTGCAAGCATGGTAGCGCAATCAATATAGCCTTTGGCTATTCCATGTAAGGGTAGCAGTAGAAGGAATAAATAGTAGAATATTTGGTGTAGGTTCATATACGATATTAAATGTCTTGGGGAATTGGAGACAGAGAAAAGAGGAAAAAAACGTTTTTGCTCAGCAACGGTGTTTCCTTTTAAGACATACTCTAAAAGTATTTGGGATTAAAACCCTTATTGTAGGGGAAAAACCAGAAAACATTATGGAGGAAAAAAAAGGAGGGATTAGAGGAAAGATCAACCTATTTTTTTGCAAATATTATGCCATGAGGAATAGCAAAGACTATTGCTCCCAACAACTATACAAACAAGTTCGCTCCTACCCAAAATAGAAGGGTAATAAATTGGATGCGAATCAAGTGGTGAGAATTTTGCTAATATAAAATAATATGATATAAACAACCTCTATCATTATCCTAGAAAGATAACTAAAATGAACTTATTTTGCAGTCAATAGGAATACAAAACATCCATAAGAGATGCTTAATTATAAGAAAATAGTAGTAAAAGTTGGAACGAATGTCCTGACTAGATCAGATGGTTTTTTGGATATAACTGCAATTAGTCATTTGGTAGATCAGATGGCACAATTAAAACAAAAAGGAGTATCCATTATTTTGGTCTCTTCAGGGGCGGTAGGTGCTGGAAAATCCGCCATTAAATTATCAAAAGGGGTCAATAAGATTGTGCAGCGTCAGGTGTATTCTTCTATTGGGCAAGTACGATTGATGAGCACCTATACCAGCTTGTTTGGTAATTATCAAATTCA
>CALJIQ010000554.1 GCA_937973995.1 uncultured Saprospiraceae bacterium | reverse complement strand
AACGTACCCGATCCCTCTAGATTCGATGCGTCGCCGAAAATAGATACTATTTTAGAACGTCGTAAAAACCGATTAGGTGCTAATTTAAGTATCTCCTATAAGCAACCACTTCATATCGTAAAAGGTCATCTTCAATACTTATATGATAGCCAAGGATACACTTATTTGGATGTGTATAATAATGTACCACATGTAGGACATCAGCATCCCAGGGTAGTTCGAGCCATCCAAGAACAAACGGCTTTGCTAACAACCAATACGCGCTATTTACACGAAACGATTTTAAATTATGCAGATCGTTTAGTCTCTAAAATGCCTAAAGGCTTAGACGTTTGCTATTTCGTAAATTCCGCTAGTGAAGCAAATGAATTAGCCATTAGAATGGCAAGGGCTTATACTGGTCGAAAAGATATGCTAGTAGTAGAAGGGGCTTATCATGGGCATACGAATACGCTCATAGATATAAGTCCTTATAAACACGATGGGCCAGGAGGAAACGGAACTCCTGATTGGGTGCATAAAGTACCCATGGCAGATGATTATCGAGGGAAGTTCAAAAGAAATAATCCTGCAAGAGGTATCTGGTACGCCCAAGAAGTAGAACTGACATTAGAAGAATTGGAACGCCAAGAAAAATTTATAGCGGGTTTTATAGCCGAAACCTATCCTAGTGTTGGTGGACAAATTATTACGCCTCCGCTATACTTAAAAACGGTTTATCAGTATGTACGTGCGCATGGGGGCATTTGTATTGCGGATGAAGTACAAACTGGCTTTGGTCGTTTAGGTAATTCGTTTTGGGCATTTGAGACCCAAGAGGCTATTCCGGATATGGTCATTTTAGGAAAACCCATTGCCAACGGTTATCCAATGGGGGCCGTCATTACAACCAAAGCTATTGCGGAGTCTTTTGATAATGGGATGGAATTTTTTAGCACCTTCGGGGGGAATCCTGTGGCCTGTGCAGCTGCTACCGCCGTGTTGGAGGTAGTGGAAGAAGATAAATTGCAACGAAACGCTACTGTTCTCGGCAATCAGTTTCTAAATAGAATGAACGAATTGAAAAACCAATATGAGTGGATAGGGGATGTAAGGGGAGAGGGTTTTTTCTTGGGAATAGAACTGGTGAAAGATAGAACTACTTTAGCTCCTGCTGATAAATTTGCGAGTTATATCGCTAATCGTTTGAGAGAGAATTATATCCTTGCAGGTACGGATGGTCCGTTACATAATGTTTTGAAATTTAGACCCTCTATGGTGTTGGAAGCTCGGGATATGGATTATTTGTTGACCACTTTGGAAGGGATATTTAAAGAAACTCCGTTGCGGTAATGTGTTGTTTTGGCTAATCATGGGATATTGATTGAGAGTGTGAATTAGTCGACCTGTTAGGAAAATAGGTTTTTTGACAATTCTCGCGATCCCTTCCCTGAAATGGACATCGAGTCCATTTCAGGAAACAAGGGTTTCTAAAGGGGCAACTGAGGCACAGCCCATAGCCGTCAGGCTATCAGAAAAGGCGCTTGATTTGTTAAAGAATCAAAAAAATAAAACCTATGCTTCGTATTTGAGAGGGGGAGTTGATTTATGAAAGATAGTCGCAGATTGATACTAAGTATGATTACCACCATTCACGGCAAGCACTTCACAATTTTCATAATGAAACGTGTACCCTCCGTCCATAGCACCTACTAAGCGGTGTCGAGGGCCGGGCGTATCATACTTCCCATTTTTATAAGCAGCATCTCCTTCATAGACATAATGTAAAATAGGTGGGGCTTTCTGCTGAATACATACAGTTGGTAATACTTTAGGCTGAACTTTCTGTATTTCCTTTAAAATATCTTCTTTGTTTTTACATTTAGAAAAGCGTTGGATTGCTAAGAAGGTAGGGGGGAGTAAAGGAAATTCTCTGGCTTCATTTCTGGTGAGCGCTTCTTTTAATTCTAACCACATGTATTCTTTAATTTCTCCATCGTCAATCACGATATGCTCGGCTTGGTCTGCGGGTAAGATGCTGATAAAGAAAGACGTCGCAAATCTTTTAGTCTGCATCGGCGGGGTGGTCCAATGACAGAAATAATAAATATCATCTGTATTGACATGGACGCCTGCTTCCTCTTGTGCTTCTCGGACGGCTGCTCTTTTTGCTGCTTCTACTGCATTTTGGGTGGCCATTATATCTTCTTCTTCAATCTTACCTCCCGCAAATACCCAAAACCCTGGACCAAATTTTAACTTACGATTACGGCGTAATAATAATACTTCAAAATGTCCTTCTTTTTCTCGAAGTAGCATCACGGTAGCAGCTGGTCTGATCTTTTGCATAGTCGTTGGTCATACGGATTGGCTGTCCGTGTCAATAAAATAGCAGGTTCATTAACAATTTTGCAAATGAAAATACTACCTACTCGTCGGATGGCTGCCGCCGTCCGATGAGTAGGTCGTGCCCATCCGACCACGATAGCCATCGGACGGGAACATTACAAAACTTATCAATGAATCAAATAAAAAAGGCAAGCAGTTGTTGCTTGCCTTTTTTATAACTAAGAATAGTTGAAATATGTTTAGAATTCGTATATTTTACTCGCAACTCGCAACCCACTAATTCAATTGAGAAATCTGCTCTCCCTGTTTCACTTCCTCTGTTTTATTATCTATCACTTCTGGATAAGGAATACCCTGTAATTGCTCCACCACTTTATCTCTAGTAGGGTAGAAGGAAGGTTTTTGTGCTTCTGGCATAGGCGCAGGATTAGGCAATTTCAATCGTCTATGATTCACCTGTTTTCCATTTTTCCAGAAGCGGAAACATACGTGAGGACCTGTTGCTAAACCTGATTTTCCAACAAGCCCGATTATTTGTCCTTGTTTGACATGAACACCTGACTTAATCCCTTTTCCAAATTTTGACATATGGAGGTATTGGGTTTGGTAGGTGTTGTCATGTTTGATTTTGACATATCGACCATTTCCTTTAGTATAAGTAGCATGGGTTACTAAACCATCAGCAACCGCTACAATAGGAGTACCGATAGCTGCTGCATAGTCCGTTCCAAAGTGCGGACGAACTCTTTTTAAAACAGGATGGAAGCGACGCAGATTATAGCTAGAGGAAATTCTAAATTGACTCGCTAACTTGATAGGCGCTCTTAAAAATGGACTCTTCATAGGAGCTGCATTTTCATCGTAATAGCCTTTGAATTTGCCATTTTCATGATAAATGCCGTAGTATTCGTTATCTATATTTTTAAAGTATCCGCCATGTATTTTCCCTACGCCTACTAACTCGCCATCAATATATTCTTCCTCAAAAATCACCTTGAAGCGGTCTCCTGGTTGGATATGCATGAAGTCAATAGACCATTGGAAAATACCTTCCATTCGATCAATCAGAGCATAATGTAATCCATTGTCTTTCATTGCCATCCAAAGAGAAGAATTGATAACGCCTGCTGCTTCTCTTACTTTGGTCGTTACTTTTCTTTTATTAACAGATGCAGTTAAATTATTTAAATCATATACCACATAACTATAAGCATCTGGCTCATAGATAAAGTAATCTGCACTTTTAGAGGTATCTTTCGAGAGGATGGTATATTCTTTAAAGGCACGTAATTTAGTAACCGCAAAGGTATCTTTTACATTTCTAGCCAACTGGTCAATATCTGCATAACTCACCTTATGAGGCAGTAAAATTTCTGATAAATATTGGTTGTTTTGAATGGTATCTACCGTTACATGGAAGGTATCCAAAGCAAATCCATATTTCAAGGTAGGTTGGACAATTGGTAAACTCTCTATCTTATTACTAAGTGTAGTAGATAGGTTGGCAGCTGCGTATTTGCCTTTTTCTGGCGATTGGTAGAGTAAATAGACTCCAAAAGCACTAAAAAGCAAGACACTCAACAATTTTAAAAAGGTACTAGTCGTAAAACTTGGTTCAGTCGATTGCACGTGAATTCGTATTAAATATTATTCGCTCAATCGTTCACGGGAAAATGCCAAAAATAGGTAATGTAACTAACAATTTGGACGGATGATGGGCAGAATGTAACCGATTTGACATCGGCTAAATTATTTGGATTGGATAATAAAAAAGAATGGTTGGATTGTAGTAGTTGATTATTGATTACTAAGTACTGATTATTAATTCATTACACATGAAAATTACTTATGAGGAATAAATAATGATCGGTAATAAATAATCAAACCGTTAACAAAGCCTGTGGGATTTTCTTTTTTCAAAAGAAGCGGGAAATGCTCCTTATCCAGTTCTTACTAGATCAAATATAGTAAAGTCATTTATATTCTTCTCTACTAATAAGGAAGAATTTTGTCCAATTTAGACCTAGTAAATGATTTTAAACAGCTAACCCATTCAAAATCAGCTTGTTCTATGTGGATTATAGAAGGGACTCGGTAGGATAATTACAAAAAACACTCCAATTTCAATATAGTTATGGAGGGGTATTAGAGTTATTGAAGGTTATTAAAAGCTATGATGAGTACTGGTAATAACCCATAATAACTTTGGTTCTTTGACATATCCCGTGAAACTTTCCTGAAGTGGACATCGAGTCCACTTCAGGAAAACAAGGGTTTCTAAAGGGAGAAGGTAGGCGCAGCCTACCTTCTCCCTTTAGAAACCCTTGTGCAAATCAGGTTGGCTCGATGCCAGCCTGATTTGCTATTTGCCGTATTTCACGTGAGTTGTCAAAGAATCATAACTTTTAATAACCCTCCATTCCCTTATGTTCAATTATTTTTCAATCTTCACCAATCGCAAGGTTACATCCTTCTCCAATTGATTGTCAATGGTTAAAATATACAAACCTGGTTGGTAATTAGCTGCATTTAATTCATATCGAACAGTACCACTTGGTATTAGGAGTTGTTCTACAACTGTTCCTAGATTGTCCGTAATGAAAACCTGTTTGGATTTAGTAGTTGGTTTCAAAAAGTCAATGGTAAATTGATCTTGGATGGGGTTAGGGTAGAGTAGTACCCGTCCCGCCGTTTCGGTATCTCTAAATACTTCTCGAACTTCAGAATACACGAAATCTCCTTTGGCATCAATATATTTGATTTTGAAATAATTCGTTCCGAAGTTTGGTATTTTTAAAGTAGATTGATACTCTGCTAGAATGGCAGGTCCGCTTGCTTTAATTGCTTCTTCAATGGACTTGAATTCCACGCCATCTGTACTATGCCCAATCACAAAGCTACCAGTATAGTTTTCGTGTTTGGTGGACCATTTTAAAGAAGCAAAAGTACCATTACTCTGGATTTCAAAAGAAGTGAACATAAAGTCAGGTCTCTCAATATCATTGCTCGCTGCGGTTTCCTCTTCTTCTACTGGTTGACAGGCTTCCTCCGTTATCGCTGGAATAGAAATGCTTTGTTCTACAGAACACCAATTATTATCCATTACCGTACAAGTGTAGGTTCCTGGTGCTAATAGTAGTGCGTCTTCTATTTTACCTTCCTGACCCTCACAAATCCATTGATAAGGACCAGTTCCACCTTGTATGGACATATTAATGGCCACTTTATCACAATCAAAAAATTGAGGGTCATGACTAACGACTATTGGAGAAGGCTCTAAGATAGTTGCTTCTTCAACAACACTACAACCAGTAGCATCTGTAATGGTAACGGTATATTTGCCAGCAGGAACTTCGCTGATGGCTTCTTTATTACTGCCATTGCTCCAAGCGTAACTGACAGGAGTTTTTCCATCTATAATCTCTACATTGGCTGCTCCAGTAGTTTCCCCTGCACATTTTATATTAACCGTCAAAACGGAGGCAGTTACTTGGCAAGCAGGTGCTGGTGTCGTACAAGTTGGCTCAGCTAAAGTGACCGTTGATATTGCTTGGCAATTATTTGCATCGGTTACGGTTACTTCATATTTATCAATTAATAAGTTGGTTGGAGCAGCATTATTTCCTATATCTGATTTGCTCCATTGATAGGTGTATGGTGCAGTTCCGCCCGTTACTTTGACCGATACATCTCCCCGTTTAAAATTACAAGTAGGGGCTTTAACGATGGCAATATCAGCGGATAGATCACAAACAATACATTCTCTTTGACCCACGATTAAATCTACCATTTGCATACAGCCATTTACATCCATTGCCGTAACCGCATAAGCACCAGGAGTAAGGTCGGTACGTTTGTAGCCAATGAGACCATCCGGCCAGGTGTAAATAGATTCTTTTGGACTTAATTCTACTTGTCCGTTTGCTTGTTCACAATCGGCTGGAATATTAGTAATCGTCTCTACCTTCTCCGCTTCATTATTGCCCAAGAAAATATCTAATATTTCAGAGCATTTTTCTTGTCCAGCATAGGTGACTCTTACACGGTATTCACCCGCAGGTAAGCTACTTCTTTCATTTTCATAAGTTCCTTTTGTGCCGATATTTGGAAGCCATTCAAAAGTGTAGCGTTCGATCTGATCGACCATAATCATTATCATACCATCACTGTTTCCACAGTTGGCATTGTTAATCATGATATTGGTATAGAGTGGTTCTGGACAGGTACAATCGCTTTGTAAAGTAAACGTACGAGATACGATACATCCCTTGCTATCCGTAACGGTTACCTGATAAGCACCTGCAGTTGTTTTTTCTAGCTGATTGGTCGTAACACCATTATTCCAAAGATAGGTATAAGGTGCTGTTCCTCCTTTCGCATCTATGGTCAAGGAGCCGTCACTAGCTTCACATATAGCACTGGTCTGACCTGTTTCTGCTATGGATAGGGCAGCAGGGGCTGTTAAAATAGCATCCGTAACAAAATTACAATTTTGTCCATCGGTAATGGTGAGGCTGTATTTGCCTGCATCTATATTGACCAAATCCTTTGTCGTCTCGCCAGTATTCCATAAGTATTGTAAAGGTGCTGTTCCGCCTTTTACGGTAACATATACGGCTCCATTTTTTGAGTCAGCGCAAGTTGGATCTAAAGCGGAAGCAGTTGCTTCAATATTAGCAGAAGAAGTAACCGTTGCTAAAGCAAGTGCAGAGCAACCGTTGGCATCCGTAACGATCCCTTCATATACTCCTGCTGGTACATTTTTTAAATCTTTAGTGGTCGCACCATTTGCCCAATTGAAGATGAAGGGTGGCATTCCATTATTGACCGTCACGGTCACATCTCCTCCTTTCCCTCCACAACCTGCTTCCGTTGCTGTTGTTAATACTTGTACAGGAAGCAATTCTACAACCGTAGTTGTCATCGTAGCAAAACATCCTTCTGCATCTGTAACAGTAACGGTATAATCCCCTGCTGGTACATTAATATAATCCGACGTTTTACCATTATTCCATTGATAGGTGTAAGGGGCAACTCCACCTGAGACATTGACTTGTAACTCATCTAAATTTCTTGAACATACTGGGCTATTACTAGAAATAGAAATAGCAATTGGCTCTGGTAATTTGATGTTGATGACTCTTGCTGATTCACATCCATTCGCATCGGTAACAGTTACTTCATAATTATCAGATGGTAAGTTGAAAATACGGTTATTGGTAGAGCCAGTATCCCATTTGTAAGTATAAGGAGCGGTACCACCTGTTACCTCTATATCAATGCTAGCTGTATTATCACCACAGTTTGGTACATTAGGTATAAATATTACATCTAAAAAGTCTGGTTCTTCTACCTCTATCTGCGCCATCTCTTGGCAACCTGATTCATCCGTCACGACTAAACTATAAGCTCCTGCTGCCACGCTTTCATTATCTTTGGTGCTAAACGTATTGCTCCATTGGTAGGTATAATTTCCTGTGCCACCGCTAACTGTTGCAAAGATTTTTCCATCCGTACTGCCTGCGCAAGAGGGCAGTTGCTTGGAAAGTTGTATCGCAATAGGTACATCATTATTGACCATTGCAAAGGCAGTTGTTTGACAAGCATTCGCATCCGTAATGGTCACTTCATAAATCCCAGTTTCTGCTTTTAAAATATCTTGGGTGGTGGCGCCTGTATTCCATGCATAAGTATAAGGAGGAACGCCTCCCGATACAAATAGATCAATGATGCCTGATTCTCCACAAACGCCATTGCCTTGATCGATCGTTGCCATGATGCTTTCTCTATTCATCACCATGATCTCTTCTTCGATTTGGCAACCAGTTCCATCAGTAGCGGTAACGGTATATTGTCCAGCAGGGATGTTGACCAAAGAAGCACCGATGGCACCTGTATTCCATTTATATTGTACTCCGTCTTTGCCTCCAATGGTATTAACGATCACACTACCATCTGTCATTCCTGGGCAGGAAGGAGAATTATTTTGATCTACTGATAATTTAAAATTAAGACAAGGACAGTTGCTAGGTTGTTCTACCTCTACGGTCGTACTACCTTGACAACCTGCATCATCGGTATAATTCACTTTGTAAGAACCTGCCGCTAAATCTCCTCTCTGACTAGCAACAATGCCGTCGCTCCATACATAGGTATAGTTAGCAGGGGAAAGAGCTATAACCCCATTGGCTTGGAAACAATCTGCTTTTTTACGATCAGCTACGGTGACAGCGCCACCGTCCATTGTGCCTATGGCGATATTTAATGTTTCTTGACAATTCTCGGCTCCCTTATAAGTAATCGTGATGGCGTAATTGCCTGGAGGTAGGTCAGTCCTTGAGTTGCCTAATAAATTAGGGGTTCCTAAGTTAGGTAGATAATCAAATTCATAATAACGAGCGTCCGCCGTAAGATTCAACAAGATCATGCCTCCCATAGAATTATCACAGGCAGCATCTAATACCATTCTTCCATCGGTTAAAAATTCTGGGCATTCACAATTTCTAAGTACTCTTATTTTTTGTGCCTGCACATCCTTATTACCACAGTTATCTTTGGCGGTCCAAGTTCGTATTAAATCATATCCACACGGTCCGCCTTCGGTTTGAGTTTGCTCAAAGCTAATGCTGACGGTTTCATCACAATTATCTGTGCCAACGATTCCTTTATCGACTTCTGGAATGGCTTGTCCATCCTCTAAATTGATGGTCATATCAGCAGGAATATTGGTGAGGGTAGGGGCTTTGGTATCTACTACATTGATGACAATAAGATACTCACTAGAATTTCCACAATCATCAATTGCGGTCCATCCACATGTCATTTTTACTACATATCCATCTGTTTCGCAATTGCCATCTTCTCTGATTAAATCTTCAAAGATAACAGTGATGGAAGTGTCGCAATTATCTGTAACGATCACATCCATTTCATCGAATTCAGGCATCAAGTCGCAATCAAAAGTTACTTCTCCACCATTCGGAATACCTGCCAACAATGGATTAGATAAAGTGATGACTGGTGCTTCTTCGTCCATGACGGTCAAGGTTTGACTGCGTTCTGCGGTGTTGCCACAATCATCAATCGTACTCCATGTACGAATGAGTTGATACCCACAAAGGGCAGGTATTTGCTGCTCTTCTAATCTTACCACAACAGATGGATCACAATTGTCAACTGCTTTTACAGAGACGGGAGGATCAGGAATATTATTACAATCAACCGTCATATCAGGCGGTACATTGAATAGTCTTGGTTCCGTAACATCCATGATCCCTACATCTACATTATCTAAGATGTCACCGCTTGAAATCGTAAAGGCAGGAACGATTCCTGTGGTTGGATCAACATCACTATCTTTACTATCGTCTCCAATATCCTTTGGAGAAAATTGTACACCTGTTAAGTCTGCTGGCAAAATAAACATTAGTTGATAAGTACCTGGTCGAGGGACAACAAACTCATACAAACCGAATTGGTTGGTTTCTGTTTGTAAATTGACACTTTCTCCCAAATCATTTGTGCCAGATAACATCACGGTAAATTGTGCTAAACCAACTTCCCCTACTTCAAATAATCCATTCTGATTACAGTCTTTAAATACTAAATTTCCTATTCTTACAGGTTCAGCAGGTTGGTATAAACCTACATCCAAATCTGCACCTTCTGATGGGATAAAGCTGATAATATTGGAACGTCCATCGCTTGGGTTAAAATCAGAATCAAAACGATCATTCCCCATATCTTGCGAAGTGAAAATATAATCAGAAATACCAGCACTATTGGTAGAAGGATTAATTGAAATGATGTAATTACCAGCCGTTACATCTGAGAATAGGTAATTTCCGTTCTCGTTGGTCGTAGTGGTAGCTACTATGGAATTGGTAGTCGCATCAATCAATGAAACCGTCACACCAGCAATTCCAAATTCCCCAGCCCCTTGCATACCATCTTCATTTTTGTCCATGAATGCGGTTCCTATAATATCCCCTTTTGGCTGGATAAAACCTGCATCTATATTCGCTCCTTCCTTTGGATCAAAAGAAATACAATCAGAGGTGTTATCTGTTGGATCAATATCTGAATCCATATCATCTTCCCCTCTATCTTGGAAGGTGGTTTGGAAATCACTTATATTTTGATTGTTGGTAGCTGGGTTAAATACAACTTGGTAATTGCCTCTTTTTATATCCGCAAAAAAGTAATTGCCATTATTATCGGTAGTGGTGGTAGCGATAACTACTCCATTACAATCCATTAAGCTAACTGTCACGCCTGCGATAGGCCCTTCCCCAGGTTCTTGCATGCCATCGCCATCTAAATCATTAAAAACGGTTCCTTCGATTATCCCTGCTGGTTGAACGAAACCTGCATTCACGACTTCTCCAAGTTCTGGATCGAAGCTAATACATGCGGATGAATTAGTCGCTGGATCAATATCCGAATCTACTCCTTTTGGCGAAGTCTCAAAATCGGTGATACCTAAATTATTGGTGGTAGGACTGAATCTCACTTGATAGTTTCCAGCACTGATTCCATCAAAAGAATAATTGCCATTTTGGTCGGTGAAAGTAGTCAGGAGAATAGCGCCACTACAGTCCAATAGTTGTACCTCTACATTTGCTAAAGGTAATTCTCCCGGGTCTTGAATACCATCTCCATCTAAATCGTTGAAGGCAATTCCCGTAAGACTTCCTTTTGGCTCAAAGAAACCTGCATCAATATTAGCCCCTTGTTCTGGAGAGAAAGCAATGCAGTTAGAAGTATTGGTACTTGCATTAATATCTGAGTCTGTTTGGTCATTTCCTCCTTGATCTTGTGGGGATGTTTTGAAATTATCAATTCCTTTTGAGTTGGTAGAAGCATCAAATAAAACTTGATAATTTCCTGCTTTTAGATCACCAAAAGAATAGTTGCCATTGGCATCTGTTACAGTAGTAGCAATCACAGTTCCACTACAATCCATCAAAGAGACCGTTGTATTTGCTAAGCCTCTTTCATTAGGATCTTGAATTCCATCTCCGTCTAAATCTTCAAAAGCGATACCGGAGATGGCACCAGTTGGTTGGAAAAATCCTGCGTCTATATTTTCTCCTTTACTAGGATCAAAGTTGACACAATCGGAAGCGTGCGTAGTAGGATTAATATCGGAATCAGTTCCTTGTGGGCTAGTCTGATAATCAGCTATCCCTTTGGAATTGGTGTTGACATCAAAAACGATACGATAATTTCCTAACACTAAATCTCCAAAACTATAATTGCCATTGCTATCCGTTTGGGTAGTAGCAATCGTCTGTCCATCACAAGTTTGCAGATGTACCGTAACGCCAGCTAAAAGTCCTTCATTAGGATCTCTGATACCGTCCCCATCTACATCATCAAAAGCGATACCTGAAATGGTGCCAGTTGGCTGTACAAATCCTACATTGATTTCCGTACCTTTTTCTGGCTCAAATCCAAAACAGCTAGAGGTATTTGTGGTAGGATCAATATCAGAATCTGGACCTTGAATAGTGGATTGGAAGTCAGCAATTCCTTGATTATTGGTATTTGGATTGAATAAGATTTGGTAATTACCTGCACTTATTTCATCAAACGTATATCTACCGCTTTCATCTGTATAAGAAGTAGCTAAGGTGTTTCCATTGCAATCTAATAAATGCACTTCTACATTGACCAACTCAAATTCTTCTTCATCAAAAGTACCATCGTTATCCAAATCATTAAAGGCAATTCCCGTAATGCTTCCTTTGGGTTCAAAAAAGCCTGCATCAATTTCTGCCCCTTGGTCAGGAGAGAAAGTGATACAGTCCGATGCATTAGTATTTGTGTTTACGTCTGAGTCGAGTTGCTCGTTATTTCCTTGATCTTGTGGAGATGTGTTATAATTATTGATGCCTTTTGAATTGGTAGAAGCATCGAAAGCGACTTGATAAGTACCTGCATTTAAATCGCCAAAAGAGTAATTTCCATTACTATCGGTCAAGGTTGTGGCGATTGCATTTCCATTACAATCCATTAGCGTTACGGTAATATTCGCCAAGCCCAATTCATTCGGGTCTTGAATGCCATCACCATCTATATCTTCAAAGGCAATACCTGTAATCGCACCTGTTGGTTGAAAGAAACCTGCATCTATATTTACTCCTTTTGCAGGATCAAAAGCAATACAATCAGAGGCGTTAGAACCTGCATTTATATCGGAATCATTTCCTTTAGGACTGGTTTGAAAGTCCGAAACTCCTTTATCATTTGTGGAGGCATCGAATACCACTCTATAGTCTCCTAATAGTATATCTCCAAAACTATAATTGCCATTTGTATCCGTTAGGGTAGTGGCAATTCTTACTCCATTACAATCCTCCAAATGTACGCTCACTCCTGCTAGGAATCCTTCATTCGGGTCTTGAATACCATCGCCATCTAAGTCTTCAAAAGCAATACCTGTAATGGTGCCTGTTGGCTGGAAGAACCCTGCGTCCACTGTTTTGCCTTTGTCTGGCTCGAAAAAGAAACACTCAGAGGTATTGTTGGAAGGATTGATTTCTGAAGAAGATCCTTGTGGACTAGTTTGGTAATTCGTAATGCCATTGATATTCGTAGAAACATCAAATACTACTTGGTAACTAGCTTTTAAAATATCTCCAAAGCTATAACTACCGTTGCTATCCGTTGTGGTAGAGGCAATAGGTTGCCCATTACAATCTTGTAATCGAACGGTCACGCCTGCCAAAATTCCTTCATTCGGATCTCTTACACCATCGCCATTTTTATCGTCAAAAGCAAGTCCTGTAATGGCACCAGTAGGTTGACTAAAACCAGCATCAATACTCGCTCCTACTTTTGGATCGAAACTAAAACAAGTGGAGGTATTATTGACAGGATCAATATCCGAATCCGTATTGTCATCACCGCCTACATCCATAGGAGAAGTTCTGAAATTACTTACGCTTTTATCATTCACTTCACTTTGAAAAAATACTTGGATTTGCCCTACAAAAAGATTATCAAATTGGTAACGACCATTTGCATCTGTTAGGACACTATTGATCGTTTCTCCCGCACAATCTTGCAGAACTACTGGCATTCCAGAGATGCCTAGTTCTCCAATATCTTGAATACCATCTTTATCTAAGTCTTCAAAAGCGATGCCTGTAAGCGAACCCTGTGGCTGAAAAATACCTGCATCAAAATCTTGGTCTCCTTTTGCTGGATCGAAGGAAAAATTGTCAGTTCTTCCAGAAATTGGATCAAAATCACTATCCAAATTATCATCTCCTGCATCTTTTTGGGTGCCATCAAAATCTACTATAGTTCCATCAATATTGGTTTCATAATCTATTTCAACGTAGTAATCTCCTGCTAAAATACCTGCAAAGATGTACATCCCATTCTCATCCGTTTGGCTGACTGCTATGGAAACACCATTTGTATTGAAAAGGGTAACGCTTACGCCGCTTACGACTGGTTCTCCCACGTCTTGCAATCCATCTTTATTGGTATCATTGAAGGCAAGTCCAGTGATATTACCAACGGGCGGAGGAGGAATTTCAAAAAATCCAGCATCGTTGCCATGAGAAACAGATCCTATATCGCCAGTAGTAATATTGATAAAGAAAGAACCTACGATACCATCAATTTTTCCAATTTCAACATCTGAATCATTTAAATCATTATTGGGTGCCATACCAATATCTCTGGCAGTAGAGGTATATTTATCCAATAATACTAGTGGAGTAGAAGTTTGTTCAGCTGATCCAATTACGATTAGATAATTACTGTTGGGTTGTATTTCTCCGCCTATATTTTCAGGGTTGAAAAAATACTCTCCGTTGCTATCCGTAGTGGTCGTACCTACTGCCACATCATTCTCATCATATAAGCTAATCTCAATATTTGCAAAGACTCCTTCACAAGGATCTTGAACGCCATTGGTATTGGTGTCTTCCCAAATTCTTCCGCCTAATTCTATGGGAGCAGCACCACAAAGGGTAGCTATATCTCCCAAGCCATTGGCTTTAGAAAAACTAGAAATACTGGAGGAAGAAGATCGGAAAACTACATAACCTGGATTTCTGACTTCCCCGGTTTCTAGGTTCCAATAATTCACGCCTCCTGAATTTACAAACGTTCCAAATGGATCTAATGCCGTACCTATTACTTGCGAACCACCTTTGATTAAGGCTAGTCCTCCTTGTGCGGTTTCGCTATGTGGTCTAGGGATATTAGGTGCTACTTCAAAGACATCGAAAGAGAAAAATTCTCCACCACCAGGGCCTTCTTCATTGCCTGCACCTATGGTTGTATGTGGACCTACGGTTCCATTATTTTCAATAGTAAAACTGCCATCTGTATTTGGAGCAGCTTTTAAAATATCTCCACCTGTAAAAGCACTGTATAATTCTGATTGTCCAGTAGGACCGTAATTTAAATATCCCACTTGATTGCCAATACGATCGGTGTATCCGATTACCATATTTCCATCTGCATCAAATTCTATGTCTGATAAGACTGGAGTAGGATGTACAATGACATTAGCAGAACCTGATATAAAACAACCCTCAGGCATTTGATTCGTCCAAGGGAACCAGCCTCTATCGTCATCACAACTTCTGGAAGCTAATCCCTTTTTAAAATCTAAACTAAAATTCAAAACCTCAGTAAAGGTCGTGCCATCCAAACGATAAATAATAGATCGTAAATCTGATTTTTGTTGGCTGGTTTCTGCATCACAGACTCCACCTACGTATATTTTTCCATTATGAATTTGAAGGGCAAAAGGACGAAAATTTCCGCCCGTACAATTGGGTTCAGGAATGGGGTAGCTTTTCAAATTTACGCCACTAGGTGCCCCATTGCTTATATCTACCTCATAGAGAGTTTTATCTGTCAGGCTGATAACATATAGGGTGTTCCCATCTCTAGACATCGTCATGCTTCCCAATCCTTTTTTCCCAACATCATCAAATGCTTGTGGATCATTAGAAGGTAGATTTACATCCGCTGAAAGTCCTCTTTCCGAGTTACTAGCATAAGTGCCAATATTCGCCCCTAGTTGATTTAAATCAATGAATGGTTCTACAACTGGGTCTGCACCACTCATATCTATTTTATAGATACCACCTATACCTAGCGTACCTAATCCTACATGTCTTTTTAAAACAGCGGAGGTATAGATGGTTTCCGTTTTCTTATTATAAGTTATCCCCCAAGTAGAACCAATTTCCTGTGCGATTGCTAATTTGGTAGGAGCGGGTCGAGTCCCCTCATAGCTGGTATTAAAACATACCAATGCTTCTTCGGTCGCAGATTGTGAGCCACTTGCCAATGGATCGCCATTGACATAGCATGGAATAATTAATTTCGGATCATCCTCGCAATAATCATCTGGATTAGCCATCCCGATATTGATGTCGCAACTAGGACTGGTTACAAACTGAACGCTCGTTCTAGAATCCGTCGCATTGAAGCCAGATTCTAAAAAGCTTTGTGTTTCGGGTATCGAGAATTCTACTCTATATTCTTGACCATCTACTAAATTGGAGAAGAAATAATCGCCATTTAAATCAGTGATGGCAGTCTCTACTAACTCGCTTTCACCTGATAAACCACAGGTAAATAAATAGACTTCTAAGCCTGCTAAGCCAGCGCCTAATTGGTCATCTAAACCATTATAATTAAAATCTTGAAAAGCATGACCACCGATCACACCAGCCCCACCAGGACAAGGCACTTGCAAAACAGTCGTAGGAAAAGTATAAATGGAGAAATCTTCTAAAGATTTGTTATGGTTTCCGTACACCATACTAGCAGGCAATAAGAATAAGCCTAAAACAACTAGGGTAGATACGATAAATCTTCTCATAGTAAGTTAAAAGTTAAGAAGCACGATTATAGGTTGTTGGAAAGAGGGATTGATGAAATCCCTGTTGGTGTCTGCATCTTGGGTGTTCAGTAACCAGTAAATGGACATGGAAAATAGGTCATCAACCATCCCAATTACTGGGTTACCAAGCACGCCTTTTGTGTGTATGTTTTTTGCAGGGGGAAAAGGACAATAAGAGGGGACTTGTTGTATGGAGACTACCATAGGTGTTTGAACTATGATAGGTTTTTCAAAACAAGTATTATGTTAATATAGGAAGCGTAGAATAGTCTTCGGAACTATCCGTCTTGATGTGAGTGAGTACTTTGGGAGTTATGCAAAAATAACTGATTATTTAAATTTGTAAAAATAAAATATGAAGGATAATGTGACAGGGGAATGGGGGGCATTGCTCCATTGTTCTATTGTTTCATTGTTCTATTGTTCTATTGTTCTATTGTTTCATTGTTCTATTGTTCCATTGTTGAGCCTACTCTAAAAAGCCATTTTGAGCGAGATATGCCAAATTTTTAAAATTTGGCATATCTATATTTTGCTAAAAATCAAAACTTTACAAAAAAATATTTGATGTAATTATTTCGATTTTTCATTAAAACAGACTTTTTAGAGTGGACTCAACAAATGATGATGCTTCATTGTTGAGCAAAAGGTGATTCTTTGAAGGAATCTTACTCCATTCGACTATAACTTATAAGTCTTTCGCTTCTTTTTTATCTTTTTCTTGGGGGCTTGTTGGGAGGGAGGCGTGCCAAAAAAGTCTCGACTAAAAAAATCATTTTGACCAAAAAAGTCACTTCCAAGGCTTTCTCGTCTAGACTTAGGTTGTTGAATAATACCATCGGGATTAGGAACTACCAATAGCTCTAAGGGAATAGTTTCTAGCACTTGTTCCCCTGTGGACACCGTGGCAGGAGGAATAAAATAAGTACCAATATCTTTAGGCTCTAAATAATAACTGTAACTAGTTTTCTGCGTGACTTCCCCATTCATCATATTAAAACTAGACGACTGATTAGGTCCACCAATGATTTGAAATCCTTCAAATGTAGGTGCCTGAAAATCTTCCATACTTGCATTCTCTAAAGTAAAAGTCACTTCTATATAATTACCCAACAAAACAGAATCCGTACTGACTTCTACTTTAAACGCCGCCCCCTCTTGAGCAAGTAAATTGATTCCAATAAAAAGCGTACTAACAATTAAAATAATAGCTCTCATAAAAACAGATTTTTGGAAATTCTCAATTCTCAATTCTCAATTCTCAATTAAATTACCAATCTTTAGAAGACTTAGACTTCTTCCCTTTCCCTTTCTTTAATTTCTCCTGCACCTTCCGCTCCTCTTCGTCCATAATATTCAATAACTGCTGGGCTTCTTCTTTGGTTAAGTCTTTGGGTTGAGGTTGTTCTTGTTGTTCTTGATCTTCATTTTGAACAGGGTTTTGTTGCTGTTCTTGTTCTTGCTCTTGTTGTTGTTGCTGCTGCTGTTGTTCTTGCTGTTCCTGATCTTGTTGTTCGGAGTTATCTTGTTGTTGTTGCTGTTGCTGCTGCTGTTGTTGCTGTTGAATACGCAATTGTTCCTGCGCTTTAGAAAGGTTATATTTGGTTTCTACATCTTTAGGATTCAAGCGCAACGAACTTTTAAAGGCATCTACGCTTTTATCAAATTGTTGCTGCCCGAAATAAGCATTCCCTAGATTATGGTAGGCTTTAGATTTATTAGCTGGATTTTTAGCCGCATTGGCTGCCGCTTCATAGTGTCGAATCGCTTCTTCAAATCGCTGCTGGTTATAAATCGTATTGCCTAAATTATAACTCCCCTTAGTCGAACGTTCCTCCTCTAGTGCCTTTCTGTAATTCACTTCTGCATTTTCAAAATTTTGCGCTTCATAATCTTTATCCCCACTTCGCAAATATCCATGTGCCGATTGGCTAAAGGACACGCTTATTATTGAAAACAGTCCGATGATGGAAAATAGTATTCTTTTCATTTTATTCTATTTATTCATTGTTCTATTGTCCCATTGTTTCATTGTCCCATTGTTAATACCTAAACTGGCGAAGCCAGTACTATAAATGTTATGCCTCGCTTGCTTCACAAGCTCGGTCGTGAGGTTCTTTTAGCGGCAGCGATTTAAAAAGCGTTTTTTGAAAAAACGCTTTTTTAATCGCTGCCGCTAAAGAAACCCTATTGCGAGGCAACTTTAGTTGTCGAGCAAACTTAAAACAGATTTGAGAACTGATCAGATCACTCTAAAGTGATCTGATTGATTATTCCATGTTCTAAGACCAAGAACTTCTCATTATCTCCATGTCCACATTAAACTTAGCAACAATGGAACAATGAGTCAATAGATCAATGAGCCAATGGAACAATGGAACAATGAGTCAATAGATCAATGAGCCAATGGAACAATGGAACAATGGAACAATGAGTCAATAGATCAATGGAACAATGAAACCCTACCCAAACAAATCCTTCTCCCCAAGCCAACGATTCTTCCGATAAGATATTAAAAATTCAGCTAGTAAAAATAATAGCGCCAACGCAAGGAAATACTGAAAATAACTTTCATACTCATTAAAGACCCTTGCCTCAAATTCTCTCTTTTCCATTTTATCAATACTAGCACTTAAAGCCCCTGCTACTTGGTCTGCATCGCTGGCAACCAAATTAAAATAAAACCCAGTTCCTACATCCGACAAATCTCGAAGCATTTGTTCATTTAAAGTAGATCGAACGGGATTTCCTGTTTGATCTCTTTTATAATCTTCTCTGCCACCAATAATCGTAGGAATCAATCCACCTCTCGGTGTTCCAACGCCGACGGTATAAATCAATAAGCCATCCTCTGCTGCTTGCTTAGCAAAATCTAAGGTCTCTTGGTCATGTGTTTCGCCATCCGTAATAATAATGATGGCTTTATGTTGTTTATTATCTTCTTCAAAAGATTGTTGGGCTAAATCTATGGCATCGCTAATGGCAGTGCCTTGGGTGGGGGCTTGATTGGGATTGGCACTTCTGAGGAATAATTGTGCTGCTGCATAGTCCGTTGTCAAAGGCATTTGTAGATAAGCATTGCCGGCAAACAGAATAATACCCATGCGATTCCCTTTCAGCGTACCGACCAATTGTTGGGCAAACTTCCTAGCTCGCTCTAGCCGATTCGGGCCAATATCTTCCGCCATCATGCTTTGGGAAATATCCAGGGCGATAAAGACATCTACACTTTTGCGCTTTACTTTTTCTCGTTTGGTACCCCATTGTGGATTTGCCCAAGCAATAATTAGCGTAGAAAGCGCTAACAACAGCAAGATAAATTTAACCGTATGCTTATATTTAGAATACAAGGGCATCATTTGGGATAATAAATGCTCATTCCCAAACTGACGCATTGCCTTTTTCCGACTACGCTGAACCCATAGAAAAAACAGGACCAATAATGGAATTAATAGGAGTGCATACAGATGATCGGCATTTTCGAAACGAAAGGGCATGGTTTGGCTTTATGGTTTTATGGCGCAGTAGTTTTATGGCATTGTGGCGTTGTGGCAGTTTGGCTTTAGGGTAGTAGTATTAGAGTTCAAGGCAGTAAAAAAATATTATTGCCTAAACCCATAATACCGCATCACCATAATAACACAACGCCACAACGCCATAACACCAAAACGCCATAACCCCTTTTTCAACAAAAATACAAACTATCCTTTTGTATGAAAAGATGGTTTGGTTAATAAGTCGTTAAGAGTATGTCTAAATTTCTATCGGCTGAAAACCAATATTTTATGAACCTGACTTTGAAAAAATGAGTTTGCTTAGCCCGCTAAACGCACTAATTTTTTCTTCGCCAGAACCACAAACTATTGATTTTCAACTCGAAAT
>CALJIQ010000553.1 GCA_937973995.1 uncultured Saprospiraceae bacterium | reverse complement strand
GCTTTTTAAATCGCTGCCGCTAAAGAAACCCTATTGCGAGGCGACTTTAGTCGCCGAGCAAACTTTTGCCAAATTTGCGCAAAACTTAGGTCTCTATGTAATAGGCACATAGACTTTCAGAAAAATTATTTCATAATTTTTTTGAAAGCAAAACTATGTGATCTACTGTGCCTATCTATTTAAAGAAAATTTGGTTGTGGCTTCGCCACTATGTGAACTTATGTGAAAATACTTATGTGTCCTAATGTGGTTTAACACTAACAAAAAAAGAAATATTCTTGCCCTGCTAACTGTTGTTTAATATTTACCTGTTCCTCTTTATTCGCCACAGCAAGAATATACTTTGGACGAACCAAATCTTTGATAAGCACAGTATCTTCCAAAATACGTCCATAAATTTCTTTACCTACTTTATTAGGATTATTACAAATCCATCGAAAAGGAATAGGACGATTCACCAATTGTTGAGCAATCCATTTTCCTTTTTTACCTGCCCCCCAAAGTACTAAGGGGCGATCTTGTTGATGTTCTAATCGTAAAAAATATTCGAGCTTGAGTTCTAAGAAACGATTGTCTGCATAATGAGCATCCGTGCGAGAAGTGCGAGTGGGATAATCCCGCCAATAGTGCAATACCTCTTGACAAGGAATCACCTTCAATCCAAGCTGATAAAATCGAAAACATAAATCATAATCCTCAGGATAGCGATCTGAATTAAATGCACCACAACGATCTAAATCAGCTCGATGCACGAACCAACAAGGAGAAGGGATAACACATTCTTTATAAATATCTTCATAATTGCTGCCTTGCTGGGTATGCTGATTCAGCCATTGTTCGTATTGTTGGTAGCCGTTGCCAAGAGGGGTTGCTGAGAAATATTTGACTTGCCCAATCGCCACACTCCCCTGCCCTACTTGCTGCCAATTTCGCAAAAGGATTTCCAGTTTATTAGATGCCATTCTATCATCCGCATCCATACGAGTAATGAAAACACCTTTACTATGACGATACGCCATTCGAAGGGCAGGGATAATGCCACTTCCCTCATTATCGAAGTATTGAATTCTAGCATCGCTCTCTGAATATTTTTTTAAAAGGGCAAGACTATTATCAGAAGAATGGTCATTAACCGCTAACAATTCCCAATTGGTATAGCTTTGTCGAATAATACTGTTCAAGCAATCAGCTAGATACAACTCCGCATTTTTCACAGGAAACAAAATAGACACTAACGTTTGGTCATCCATTCTTAATTCTTCATTCTCAATTCTCAATTAATTACTGTTCATACTCTGCAAAGAAAATCATTTCTAATCTAGCATCAATAAAGGTGGGGGAAATATCTCTAAACCGCATTTCTGTTCTAATGGAAAATTGGTCGTCCAATAAAAACTCCGTGACTTCTGGTAGGCTGGGAATAATCGCTATATCGTTCCCTGTATTTAAAGGGATCACATCTCTAAAAAACACTTCCTTACCTGTAATATTATCTCCCGTAAACATTTCAATAACGACCTCTTGTACAAAATAAAAGTCTTCTTCTGAAAAGTTAATACTTAGTCGAGCTTCCCGTGGAGTGATTCTCGTTATGTCCTGTTCTTCTAGGCTATTAGCGGTTAGAAAAGAGATTTTATTGGAAGGAATATTATAGGTCTCAAAAACGTGGGTATCAAAGGTATTTAACCCTGCGGGAATTTCAAAATCCACTCGATAACTCATATCAAACCCCGTCCGTTTGTCGCCACAAGCGACGATAAGGATCGGTAATAAGATAAGAAATAACAGATTTTTCATAATTTAAATATTATAAAACCAAATTAGTAGAATAAGTACTAAAATAGTTGAGTTTTTTTCATCATATTTGGAGGCGATTCTAATCGTGGCTGTCTTCACGCTGGCATAAAGGTTCTACCTTATGCCTATTATCCTAAAGGCTAAGCCTTTAAAATAGAAAGCACAAGGCAAAGCCTTTGCACTAGCAATATTAACCGCAATCATCTTATACCTAACCATTATGCTGCGACAATTATTATATTTTTTCTTAGCTATCTTTTGTTTTAACGCTTGTAGTTTCTCCTTTTTAGCTTATGAAAATGACGGGACAGAAGTCTATTTCAAAGAAACCAATAAGCCCTTTTATCATGGAGTCGCCTCAGGGGATCCCTTAAAAGATCGAGTAATTATTTGGACTAGAGTGACCCCTAATCTTCAAAAAGCGGTAGAAGTCAAATGGTCTATTTCAGAGCAATCAAATATGTCCGTCCCTATCAAGACAGGAGTGCTACAAACGGACTCTACCAAAGACTATACGGTCAAGATAGATGTAACAGGACTTTCTCCCAATACTAAATATTATTATCAATTTGAAGCATTAAAAGGAAAGTCTGCCATAGGTCGCACTAAAACTACCCCTGCCAATCAGACGAATGGGGTACAATTAGCCATCGTCAGTTGTAGTAATTATGAAGCAGGCTATTATAACGCTTTTGCTCGAATTGCGGAGCGAGAGGATTTAGATGCGGTAGTCCACTTGGGAGATTATATTTATGAGTATGGGCCGGGTACTTATGGGGATAAAAGTTTAGGAACTGCTAGGCAGCATTTACCCCGAAAGGAAATCCTAACACTAGCCGATTATCGCACCCGATATGCCCAATATAGACTAGATGCTGATTTTCAAAAAGTACACCAAATGCATCCCTTCATTAATATTTGGGATGACCATGAGTTCATGAATAATGTCTATAAAGCAGGGGCAGAAAATCACCAAGCGGAAGAAGGTAGTTTTGACATCCGCAAAAATTTTGCCCAACAAGTATATTTTGAATGGCTGCCCGTAAGAGAATCTTCTAATCCAAGCATTTATCGGACCATTTCTTTTGGAGGCATGGTGGATTTAATCCTGTTGGATGAGCGTATTATTGGTAGAACAATGCCTGTTGATAGCGCTCAACATACCGACCTACAAGCTGCCAATAGAACCATGTTAGGTGCACAACAATTGGCTTGGTTTAAAGAGCAATTGACTGCCTCTAAAGCGACTTGGAAGATTATTGGTAATCAGGTTATTTTTTCTCCTTTAGATGTCAGTTGGCGCAATCCCAAAAGTCCTTATAATCTAGATGCTTGGGATGGCTATCCCTACGAGCAAAATCAAATCCGCCAATTTTTAGCCAATAATGACATCGGCAATGTTTTGTTCACTACCGGAGACACCCACTGTTCTTGGGCATTTGAAGTGCCGCTCGATTTAGCGGAGTATAAGGAAACGGCTTCTTCCACCGTAGCGATAGAATTTGGTACACCGAGTATCACTTCTTCCAATTTTAATGATGGTGATACATCGGATGAGGAAGTAATGCAAGCCGAAGCTATCTTTAAACAAAATCAATTTAATCCACATTTGAAATATGTAAATTTAAGAGATCATGGTTATTTATTATTAACCATGAATATGCGAGAAGTGATTGCGGAATGGTATTATGTTGATAAAATTAATGCGCCTTCTTCTACTGAGAAGCTAGGTGCACGATATGTAGTTAAAGGAGGTAGTCATCAGCTTGTAAAAAATTAGTTCCTTTATGGTTTAGGAAACTTGTTCCTTTGCTCGCCGCCTTCGGCGTCTCGCAATAGGCTTTTAGGAGGCAGGGATTTAAAAAAATGGCTTTGTTAA
>CALJIQ010000552.1 GCA_937973995.1 uncultured Saprospiraceae bacterium | reverse complement strand
GTTGTCTCTCGCATTTTTCAAAGAAAATCAGTAACTTTCCCTACCGATTACCTATTGTTTTGATTCAGTAAGTGCTTTCATGGTGAAGTTGACTAATCGATTCAATTATAATCCCTTCTGAGTTACGAAAAATTATTATCCTATTTATGAAAGCGATTTCTTACTACACAGCTGGTTTAGCGGTTTTTTTCACCTTTGTTTTGTTTTCTTCCTATACGGGTGAAGACGCTAACTTGACCGTTAATACCGAACATGGCAACCAATTACCACAGTTGATTCGACCTGTGGACTTGAATAAAGCCTTTAATTTTGCGGGCGAGCCATTACCGATGGAGAATTTTGATGTAAGAGAGCGCTTGGATAGAGAGTTAATTGTCAATTCTTACCGCCACTCTAGCACTATTCTCAACATGAAAAAGGCAGCTCGGTATTTTCCAGTAATTGAGCCGATTTTAGCTCAAAATGGCATACCAGATGATTTTAAATATTTAGCGGTTGCAGAAAGTGATTTAAGAAACGCTACTTCGCC
This sequence comes from uncultured Saprospiraceae bacterium, assembly GCA_937973995.1. Classification (GTDB taxonomy): domain Bacteria; phylum Bacteroidota; class Bacteroidia; order Chitinophagales; family Saprospiraceae; genus JAFMDF01. The sequence goes on along the minus strand of CALJIQ010000552.1, from coordinate 4,321 downwards.
AGCCGGTGCAAAAGGGTTTTGGCAATTTATGCGGGGCACCGCTAAAGATTATGGCTTACAGGTGGCTAGTGAAATTGACGAACGCTACCATCTAGAAAAAGCCACCGAAGCGGCTTGTAAACATCTTCGAAAATTGCATAATATGTTTGGAAGTTGGTCTTTGGCTGCTGCTGCGTATAATGTGGGACAGTCTAAGCTAAGAAGTGAGTTAGAAAAGCAAAGAGGAAATACCTTATTTGACTTAAATTTAAACCAAGAGACCTCTCGCTATTTGTTTCGAGTAGTGGCATTAAAAGAAATCATTAGCAATCCTCAGAATTTTGGTTTTGACATATCAGATGCACTTTATCCTCCACTTGATAATTATGCGGTAGTAGAAGTAAGTACTTCTGTTGCAAGTTGGGGAGATTTTGCTAAGCAATATGGCACGACCTATCGGATGCTAAAAATATATAATCCTTGGTTGACGACTGGTTCGCTTCAGAATAAATCTGGGCGAGTTTATTGGGTGAAGATTCCGAAAAAGTAATCCATTGTTGCATTGATCTATTGTCCTATTGTCCTATTGTCCTATTGTCCTATTGTTCCATTGTTTTCAAAGCTAGCAATAGAACAGTGGAACAGTGAAGCAATGGAACAATGGAACAATGGAACAGTGGAACAGTGGAACAGTGAAGCAATGGAACAGTGAAGCAATGGAACTGTAGAACAATGTTAAATCCACTAAACATATAATCTTTTCCCCCATCTAAAGCGTTTTAATCCCTATTGTTCATTAGTATATCTACTTATAATGGCAGCACCGAAAAGCAATTATCAGCAACTCATTAACAAACTAGACCAATTCATTCGAAAATTCTATTTGAATCGATTGATCAGAGGCGTTTTGTATAGTATCGGATTGATACTATTGCTATTCGTAGCAATTAATGTGTTGGAGCATTACTTTTATTTCGATACAGGGGCTAGAAAAGGACTATTTTATTCCTTTATAGCGGTGAGTGCAGTTGCCTTGATTGGATGGATATTTATTCCTTTATTGAAATATTTCCGACTGGGAAAAGTGATTTCTCATGAGCAAGCGGCTAATATTATTGGAGAGCATTTCGGCGATGTAAAGGATAAGTTGCTGAATGTATTACAATTAAAAAGCCAAGCGGATGCCACGCCTAATGCGGATTTAATAATGGCGGGTATCAATCAAAAAACGGAACAGATTAAGTTGGTGCCTTTTAAATCTGCCATTGATCTTAGAAATAATAGAAAATATTTACGGTACGCACTCCCTCCCCTATTACTGCTACTCTTCTTATTGATTGCTGCTCCTAGTATGATTACGGATAGTACCAATCGGATTATCAATAATGATAAAAAGTTTGAACGACCTGCGCCTTTTCATTTTGTTGTAAATGATGAGGATTTGGAAGTAGTACAGTTTGGAGATTATACCTTAAACGTAGAAGTAGAAGGAGAAGTCATGCCCAATGAAGTCTTTATTGATATTGATAACTATAAATATCGATTGACCAAAGTGGAGAATGGCAAATTTGCTTATCAATTCAGTAATATTCAAAAGAATACCGATTTTAAATTCTTCTCAGGCGGGGTGGAATCCGATGATTATACCCTTAAAATGATCGCTAAGCCCAATATCCTAGGCTTTGATGTAAAACTAGATTACCCAGGGTATATTGGTCGAAAAGATGAGGAATTAAATAATATTGGAGACGTGGTGGTTCCTATTGGGACTAAAATTGATTGGGTCTTTAATGCCCAAAACACAGATGATTTAAAATTAAAATTCTCCAGCAAAAAAGAGATTAAAGAAGCTAAACGATTTAGTGATAAACTATTTACCTATCAAAAAAGAGCATTAAGAGACGAGGGATATAAGTTATATATTTCTAATGCAGAATTACCCAAAGCAGATTCTATTTCCTATCGTATCACGGTTATTCCTGACCAACATCCATCCATCAAAGTAAAGAAGTTTGCGGATAGTTTGGATAATAAAATGATCTACTTCGTAGGTAGTGCATCTGATGATTATGGTTTAAAAAGTCTAAGTTTCAATTATAGAATTAGTAATAAAGAAAATGGTCGCCAAGGACAATTAGTAAGCGTACCCGTAAAGAAACCTGCTAATAAACAAATACAATACGATTATAATTGGGATGTAGAATTATTAGAATTGAAGCCCGGAGATGAAATCACTTATTACTTCGAGGTATTCGATAATGATGCGGTGAATGGTAGCAAATCTGCTCGAACCAACCTAATGACTTTTGCCAAACCTACACTGGAGGAGTTTGAAGAAATGGCAGAAGAAAATAATGAAGACATAAAGGACAACTTGAAAAAAGCAATGGAGGAATCTAAAAAGATTCAAGAGGATATGAAGAAGGCAAGAGAAAAATTGCTACAAGAAAAAGAACTCAATTGGCAGGATAAAAAAGAATTGGAAAAGCTATTGGAGCGTCAGAAGGATTTGGAAAAGATGATTAATGAAGCAAAGAAAGACTTCCAAGAAAACTTAAAAAATCAAGAAGAGTTTGAAAAGCCAAACGAGGAGATGCTAGAGAAGCAAGAGAAGCTAGAGAAAATGATGGATGAATTGATGAGCGATGAGATGAAGGAGTTGATGGAAAAAATAGAAAATTTATTACAAAAATTAGAAAAAGAGGATGCCCTTCAAATGATGGAGGAAATGGAAATGAATGAAGAGGAGATGGAAAAAGAGATGGACCGAATGCTAGAGTTATTCAAGCAGTTAGAGATGGAGCACGAAATGCAAAAGCAGATCGAAAAGCTAGAAGAATTAGCAGAAAAGCAAGAAGAATTAGCAAAAGAAACGGAAGAGCAAGCAGAGAAAACAGAAGAAAAACAAGAGAAGGGAGAAGAATTGAGTCAAGAAGAAAAGCAAAAGCAGGAAGAGTTAGAGAAAAAGCAAGAAGAATTAAATAAAGAATTTGAAGACTTACAAAAAGATCAAGAAAAATTAGAAGAGAAGAACGAAGAAATGGAGCGTCCAATGCCAATGGAAGACCAAGAGGAACAAATGGAGGACATCCAACAGGAGATGGAAAATAGTAAGCAAGACATCCAAAAACAAGAGAATAAAAAAGCATCCAAAAAGCAAAAGCAAGCTGCCCAGAAGATGAAAGAAATGGCGCAGGGTATGCAGCAGCAGATGGAATCAGGAGAGATGGAGCAAATGGAAGAGGATATGGATGCGCTTCGTCAGTTATTAGAAAACTTAGTAGGTTTATCTTTTGACCAAGAGGATTTGATTAATACCATTCGTAAAACACAAATCAATACCCCAAGTTATGTAGAGCAGGTTCAGCAGCAATACAAGCTAAAGGATGATTTTAAATTGATTGAGGATAGCTTGCAAGCATTGAGTAAGCGAAATTTCCAAATCGAATCCTTTGTAACAGAAAAGGTAACGGAAATCAAATCCAATATCAAAACGAGTATTGACAATTTAGAAGATAGAAGAATTCCGCAAGCTAATGACCACCAACAGCGCAGCATGAAAAACGTCAATGACCTAGCATTGATGTTAAGTGAGGTTATGGACCAAATGCAACAACAAATGTCTAGCATGATGTCAGGTAGTCAAATGTGTAATAAACCTGGGCAAGGCAAAGGAAAGTCAGGCAAAGTACCAATGGATAAAATATCGCAAGGACAAAAAAGTCTAAACGATCAAATGCAGAAGATGAAAGAAGGCTTGGAAAAAGCGGCACAAGGAAAAGGTGAAGCCAAACAATTTGCGAAGATGGCAGCCAAACAAGCAGCCCTACGCAAAGCCTTGAGAGATGCTAAAAAAGAACTACAAGAACAAGGTCAAGGTAAACAAGCCAAAGAATTGGATGATGTCATTGACCAAATGGATAAAATAGAAATTGACTTAGTCAACAAACGTTTAACCAATGATATGCTCAATCGCCAAGAAAAGATATTAACTCGTTTACTAGAAGCTGAAAAAGCAGAGCGGGAAAGAGAATATGATAATAAGCGAAAAGCAGAATCAGGTGCCCAAAAGGAACGCAAAATGCCACCTTCTTTGGAAGAATACTTGAAAAAACGAGAAGCGGAAATTGATTTATACAAATCTGTTTCTCCTTCCTTGCGTCCTTATTATAAGATGTTAGTGGAAGAGTATTTCAATTCTTTAAAGAGAAGTTAATTCGAGTTGTAAAAAAATAAAAGGTTCTTTGACAAATCCCGTGATACCTTCCCTGAAATGGACATCGAGTCCATTTCAGGGAAACAAGGGATTCTAAAGGGGCAGGTCAGGCAAAGCCTGACCTGC
>CALJIQ010000551.1 GCA_937973995.1 uncultured Saprospiraceae bacterium | reverse complement strand
TATTCGGTTACTTTGTTTTAGAACCAGAATTTTTCAATTTTCTTCCTTCCCGAATTATGGGGACAGTACGGAATACCGTATTGATCGCTGTTCCCCTTTTTATCTATATGGGGATTATGCTAGAGAAGTCTGGTTTGGCAGAAAGTTTACTAGAAACAATGGCGATGTTATTTGGCAAGGTAAAAGGTGGATTGGCAATTTCTGTAGTGATCGTAGGCGCACTGTTGGCTGCTTCCACAGGTATAGTTGGGGCTACCGTTATCACGATGGGATTAATAAGTTTGCCCACCATGTTGAAAAGAGGATATAGTACAGAATTAGCTACGGGGACGATTGCTTCGTCTGGTACCTTGGGGCAAATTATTCCCCCTTCCGTTGTTCTGGTTTTATTAGGCAGCGTGTTAAATGTGTCTGTAGGAGATTTGTTTGCAGCAGCTTTGATACCGGGTATGTTGCTAGTAGCTTGTTATATTATCTACATTTTGGTATTTGCAAAATTATACCCTGATAAGGCACCCAGTATGCCAGATGAGGCTATTCAAAAGTTTAGAGGAGCGGGTTTTATACTTCGGGTTTTCAAAGCCTTTTTTCTGCCGTTGCTATTGATCGTAGCAGTACTGGGTTCTATTTTAGCAGGTATCGCTTCTCCGACCGAAGCGGCGGCTGTCGGCGCATTAGGGGCTACCTTGCTGACATTTACACAAGGCAAATTTAGTTGGACTATCCTTCAAGAAGTAATGCGAGAGACCACTCACCTTACCTGTATGGTGTTTACCATTTTGATTGGGGCAACTACCTTTGCATTGGTATTTAGAGGAATGGGAGGGGACGATTATTTGATTGATTTAATTGAAACGGCGCAACTCTCTCCGATGGTGTTTTTACTGCTCGTTATGGTCGTTGTATTTATCGCAGGCTTCTTCATTGACTTTATTGAAATCATTTTTATTATCGTTCCAGTAGTGGCTCCTATCTTTGAAAATTATGGAATGAATTTAGTGTGGATTGGTATTTTATTGGCTTTGAATTTACAAACTTCTTTCCTTTCGCCTCCTTTTGGCTTTGCCTTATTTTATTTAAAAGGCGTTGCGCCTGAAGGGGTCACTACCCAACATTTATATCGAGGGGTTATTCCTTTTGTATTGATCCAATTGGTGTTTTTATTGTTGGTTGTCTTCTTTCCTGAAATCGTGTTTTTGTTGATTGATGAGTGAGGGGAATTGATGGTTTGATTATCTGATGGCTTGATGGTTAGTACTTTGACAGAAAGGACGAAACAATCGTCTACTCCCGTCCGATGGCTAACGCCGTCGGATGGGAAGGCTCATCGGACGGCGCAGCCATCCGACGAGTTAATCGACTGTTTTATTTATTCTGTCTAACTTTATTTAGCCAACCATCAAGCCATCAGACAATCAAACCATCCATATTAATCACTACCGCCGCTGTTTAAAAATAAAATCATAAGTAAGGATCAACACAAAAGATCTAAAATGAGAAGTTACATCTTTGGTGGCCGTCACATCAAACAGATTACTAGGCGTGATATTAGAAAAATCAATCAAGTTTTCCTTACCATTCCTACTTCCAAAACCAAAGTCCATCCCTACCGAAAATTCGTTATTCCATAAGGTAAATAATCCTCCTGCCGATAAATGATAAATGGAGGGAGTAGAGGCTAAGAATTCGAATTGACTAAAGCCTTCCAGTGGTTTTCGTTGATTGAAATCTGTTCGAAATCCAAAGATGAGCGTAGAGCCATTTAGTAATTTTTTTTGAGCACCGATTGCGAAATTAAATATTTCTTTATTGCCTGTTCTGACACTGGTTTGTTGCAAGGTGGGGGTAGTTGCTAAACCATCATAAGGATCATCTGCAGATTCAATAATCGAATAGTTTTTGATGTTTCTAAAATATTCACCTGATAGGGAGAGTCGCCAACCATTATAATTAAAATCAATCCCATACCCAATAGAGAAAGGCGTTTTATAATTTTTTAATTGGGCATCGCTCAAGTTAGAACGAATGAGGGTAGAATCAGGATGCGTTTTTCTTAATTCATCAATTTCAAAAGAGGCACTTTTATACGCATAAAGATAAGTGGGAGAGGTCAGGGTAACTCCTACCAATATATCATCATCAATAGGTCGCCAAGATAAGCCTAACTTGGTGAGAAATCCTCCGCTGGCATGAAAGGAATACCGCAAGCCTGAGCGGAAAGAATACAATAAGTGATTAGGTCGATCTTTGGGAACAATATCTTTTTGAATTTGTAAGTCGGTGGACTCACTATGTAAGACTACAAATTGTGCTCCTCCAATAGATAAACTTTCTGCAACTTTATAAGACAAACCAAACCCTAACCAACGTTCTGTCAACTTTCTTTGAAAATCTAAATTTCCTATAAATAATTGATTAACATCACTGGCTACTGGACCAACTTCTCGACCTCTAAAGCTTAGATTCGTTTTGAATCTAGTAAAAGTAGTAGCCCCTCCGTGAAATCTTTTGTCTCCAAAAATAGGAAACCCTACTGCCGCAAAACCAGGCGAAAATCTGAAATCTCTATCTGTTACAGTCGTTCCTTTACCTAAAAAATTATCGGTACTTAGCTCTGAATACGTGGGCGTTAGAAAAGATAAGGATAAACCAAATGTTTCTCCACGACCCATTGCCCCAGGATTATAAAAGATAGCGGTTTCATCTTCTGTGGAGGCAATGACTGCCCCATTTAATAATAAGCCTTTTGCCCCATATTGATGGGTCCAATAGTGGGCATCTATTTGGGCAAAAGTGTAGTGGCTAACCAGTACTAAAAATAATATGAGGTGATTGGTTTTCATGTAAGGAGATAATATAGCTAGAAATTCCGAAAAGCATAGTACAAAAGTTTTTAAAACTTTTGTACTATCTTGTTGCTGATTAAATCAAAATTATGAAAAAACTGATTTTTTATGCACTCTTAACGGTGCTATTACCTGCTTGTTCCGCACAGAAAGAGGTAGTAGGGACTGGTCCTGATTTAATGATGTCTTTATTAGGAGAAACGCCCATAGAAGAAGATCTCCAAGAATTGTGTGATCGCTTTGGGGGGCGAGTTACGGGAACGGAAGCTAATTTACAGTCGGTCAATTGGGGAGTACAAAAATTTAAAGAAGCAGGCGTAGCCGTTACAAAAGAAGCCTTTACTATTCCATCTCTTTGGATAGAAAATGCGACCATTGCTACGGTTTCTGGGGCAACCCATTTTACGCCAAAAGTAGTTGCTAAATACTACTCTAAAACAACCCCTAAAGGTGGATTAAAATTACCCATTGTAGAGGTGGGGTTTGGGACTGAAGAAGATTTTGAAAAAGCAGGAACAAGTGTCAAAGGTAAATTTGTCTTAGTAGAAGCGGATTTGTGTTTAGATGTAGATGGTTTATTTAAAGAATATTCAGATGCGGCGATGATTGATGCGCGTGCGGCAGCAGCAGGTGCAGTGGGGATTATCAATATGTCGTCCAGACCTAAAAAATTACTGTATCGTTTTATTGCTTCAGACGGTCCAGATCATGGTTTAGTTAATATAGTAATGGCACGAGAGGATGCCTTTCGTTGCCAGCGTATTTTAAGAAGTGGCGGTCAATTGGATTTTGAAGTGGAATTAGATGCGGTTACCGAAACGGAAATCACTAGCTATAATGTGATTGCAGAAATCAAAGGATCGGAACGACCAGACGAAGTAGTACTGATAGGGGCGCATTTAGATTCTTGGGGACTAGGGACAGGTGCCAATGACAATGGCTGTAATGTGGCGATGATGATTGACATTGCCCGACAAATGACTCAGCTAAAAGTTAGACCCAAAAGAACGATTCGTTTTGCCTTATGGAATGGGGAAGAACAAGGTTATTTTGGATCATGGGGATATACGAAAAGTCATCAACAAGAATTGGATAAACATATTATGACCATGTCTGTGGATATAGGTAGTGGTGCCATAACTGGTTTTTTTACTAATGGTCGTCCTGAAATGGCTCGGATAACAAAGCAAGTCATGAAACCTGTAGCAGGCTTAGGAGCGAAAGGGGTTTTAGACGTTCCTATTGTGGGTACCGATAATTTTGATTTTATGCTAGAAGGAGTAGGAAATTTAGTTGCCCAACACCAACCTTTTAACTATGGTATTAATTACCATGCATCTTCTGATACTTATGACAAAGTGGACTTAGCTGCTTTGAAGATGAATGCGACTATTGTTGGTTCGGTAGCTTTGGGGTTTGCTAATTTACCACCAGAGCAAGTAACTTGGAAAAGACAATCTTATCAGGAAGTAGCGGATATTATTGAAAAATTTCACCTAGAGTTTCCTATGCGCATGTTTGGTGTTTGGAAAGTATGGGAACGAGGAGAAAGAGGTAGGAAAAGAGAAAAGTAAATTTGGTTCTTTAACCAATCTCGTAAAATGAAGGCAATTAGCAAATCAGATTGGCATTGAGCGATCTGATTTGCACAAGGGTTCCTACAATGGACTCGATGTCCATTTTAGGGAAGGTATCAAGGGACTTGTCAAAGAACCACAAAATTCAAGAACAAGTATTAAGTTCAAGCTCAAAATCTAACGTTGGAAAGCGTTAGATTTTGAGCTTGAACTTAATATATTTATCGAGTCAAAGTCATTTTTTTTGTTTCAAAAACCTCCCCATCTACAAAGAGCGTGTATATTAATACTCCGGATAAATACGACTGATCTTCAATTTGTATCTCCACGGTTCCATAGCCACCTTTATCAATCTGTACCATCCCCAAATCTTTACCTTCTAACGTACTAATTCTAATAGAGGCATTTTCCGTATTCAATGGAACATAGTACTCGATGATAGTCATATTCTTGAAAGGATTTGGAAAATTTTGCTTTAACAAAATTTCATCCTTTAATACTAAGGAATGATGAATGGTATCTAAAGGAGTAGGATTAACAACGGTAGAAGCGTTAGGAATTTTATTCTTGCTGGATGTAGTGGTAGCCGTTTGCAATTTGTCCACTAGTCCCTCCATTATCATAAGTTTCTCCTTTAACACTTTTATAGCTTTTTGTTGATCTTCCATCAATATTTGTTGATCTTCTAGTGTAGTTCTTAATAACGCTACTCCCTCCAACTCGTCTTCTAAAAATGCACTACAACATGCTCCTGGTGGGCCTTGAATACCTTGAATACCTTGTGGACCTCTAGGACCTGCAGGTCCTTGGTAACCCTGATGTCCTCTTGCTCCACGATAACCTTGATAACCTCTAGGACCTCGATCCCCTTTTGATCCTTTGGGGCCTGCTACTCCTTGCACGCCTTGCACGCCTTGCACACCCCTGGGACCTGTAAATCCTCTAGGACCTTGATTTCCTTTAGGTCCATGAGCGCCTGTTGCGCCCCTAGCCCCCCGATCTCCTTTAGGACCTGTTGCTCCTGTGGCACCCGTTGCCCCAGTAGCACCTCGATCTCCTTTAGTACCTTGCACACCTCTAGGGCCCTGATCTCCCTTAGGACCTGTTGCTCCTCTAGCACCCACAAATCCTCTAAGACCTCGATCTCCTTTAGGACCCGTTGCTCCTTTGACGCCTTGATTACCTTTAGGTCCTTGCACGCCTCTGGCACCCGTAAATCCTCTGACGCCTTGATCTCCTTTAGGACCTTTAGCACCCGTTGCTCCTCTGGCACCTGTCGTCCCTCTAGGGCCTTGATCCCCTTTGGGACCTGTTGTACCCCTAGCGCCTGTTGCTCCTCTAGGACCTTGAGCACCCGTTGCTCCTCTGGCACCTGTCGTCCCTCTAGGGCCTTGATCCCCTTTGGGACCTTTAGCACCTTGCACTCCTCTAGCACCTGTAAAGCCTCTAGGGCCTTGATCTCCTTTAGGACCTTTAGGGCCTTGTACTCCTCTGGCACCCGTAAATCCTCTAAGACCTTGAGCACCCGTTGCTCCTCTGATACCTGTCGCCCCTCTGGTACCTTGAGCACCTGTTGCTCCTCTAGCGCCCTGGTGTCCTCTAGGACCTTGAGCACCCGTTGCCCCTCTAGGACCAGTATTACCAGTTTTACCTTGACTACCTCTAGGTCCAGGAACTCCTTGTACCCCTCTAGGACCTTGAGTACCTGATATGCCTTGAGGTCCTGTCTTACCTTGTAGGGTTTCCCATTGGCTACCGTTAAAAAAATAAAAACTAGATAGAGAACTATCAAACACCAATAATCCTTTAGCGGGGTTTGAAATAGCTTCCCTTTCCGAAGTGGTCATCACAGAAATTAAGATTCCTTGGTTGTTAGATCGGATCTCAAATATGGCACTGGGATGTTTTTCTGTATCACAATTAATACAGTTATTATCATTAAACAATGTGGGAACCTGTGCAGAGAGTGCCATAGACACTACAATGCAACAGAGAATTAGTGTAAGTTTTCTCATAGAGCTTATTTATATTTCAATTAAAATTTCCTATTCAAAAATCAACGTACCCAAGAGTTTGCATCATTAAGTATACTTCTTTTCGATGCTGCGAAACACTGACTTTTTTTCTGGAAATGAATAATTTAAAGAACCTAAAAAAGTCATAATTATCAGCTTCGAAAGGGTTGATATAGTTCTTTCGATCTTTGTATTGGTTAACCTTTAAAAGTGGGACTAGACATGAAGAGCTAATAAGGATTGAAGTCTGCTAAATTTAACAAAGCATTTGATTATAGTTTTTGGGAATATTTTGTAGATGCTTCCTCCAAGAGGACTAAAGAAATGCTATTAAAGTATGGGTTTACACTTATGATTAGGAAGCCAGAGCATATCCATCCAAGTAATTAATATGACAACCAGTAACTCAAAGAAGAAATCTAAAAGCGAGAATGATTGTTTAATTGTTGGTAGTAAGTGGCGATAAGTAGGGTTAGTATATATATGATGGGAGCTTATCTAAATGAAGATAAAGAATCACAGCCAAATAAAAGGGAAGAATAGCGATTCTTCCCAAATTTAGAAATAATGCTACGATTTTCAAAGTATTCGGTATATTATTTTTAGAATTTGATAGGTGGATGGTTTTTGTATATATCTTGTTTGAGGCTTGGAAGAATACGCTATATATCTTGATTTTAATACTTTATTGTTTTTTTAATGTTAAAGTTTGCCTAATTCCCAATCACTGAACTTGCGTCCGCCTATAAATTACTTTAAATTGCAATTCTATCAACGTCCCTCCTGGAATTCCCAACCAAGTTGGCGCAAGTTATTAAAGAGGCAACACCAAATTTATTTTTATTTATCAGCACAGACTATACAGTCGTTGTGTGTCGTATCTAGTAACCATATACCTAAGAGTCCGATTGCCTATGTATAGAATTTTACTTGTTAGTTGCATCGTTTTTATTACCACCACTTTATATAGCCAATCGGCTGACAAAGTACCTTCCACTTCTTTCTCTAAAACCAATAACACAAAGATCAATCTTAAAATATACCCTAATCCAGCAACTCATTTTATAAAATTAAAAGAAATCACGGGCGTCACCTCTATCATTGTTTATAATCTAGTAGGCAGAAAAATTAAGCAATTTCAAACGGAAAAAGGGAAGGCATATCCGATTACGGATTTACCAAAGGGGATGTACCTTATTCAATTTTTAGGATTAGAGGGAGATGTATTGATTACTCAACGACTCAGTAAACGCTAAGTAATCAGGCTGACGACCGCTACGCTGACAATAGGTCAGAGCTTTACTAATAAAAAGCCGAACTAATACGTATTAGTTCGGCTTTTTATTTTGTAGTTCAAAAAAGGCTTCCGCAAAAAGCGGAAGCCAAATACTATAATGGTTAAAAACACGAATTTAATATGTCAATTGGTCCTGTAAATAGGATCAATTAGTGTTTTCTCTGAGAACTGCCGAAAAGGCAATGTCGCTGAAATAAGAATTTTGTAGAAGACAACCTCCAACTCAAAAATTAGACATTGATACCCTTGACGTTATAGTTGGGATTGAATTTAAAAATCTCAACTATACTTTCTTATTTCCATGACAGTGGCTTATAGGGGGAATACAGTACAAATCATCTATCAGATCACCTAAGTAATTGTTTTTCTGCCTGATGATATTGAAAGGTTAGGCTTAGCAATGACTCCTTTATTTAGTTATTCAGACGGGAAAAGAATAAAGGCAGATGTGGAAGTATTTTGTTTGTCGTTACTCAAACGTATTCAACCAATCAGACTTGGCCTATAACTAGACTGCATTTGTAAGTTATGTAGAAAGGGAAACTAAAATAACGATGGGTATAGACTTGTTGGAGTCTGTAGAACGATCATTAACTCTCTTGCACGATGCAGTAATAATTTCCGTTAAAAAGAATTTGTTTTACTACTTCTTATTAAAAAGTGTTGGAAAATGAGTAAGTGGAAAGATTGTTTAAGGTAAGTGGAATTCTAAATTAAAGGCTAAAAGTAATTAATTTTTCAGAAGATGTCTAATTTATTAAAATAATATACAAAAGAAAACAAGGGAGCAAATCCAAGTACTATTTGCCAAACCAAGGTAAATAATCCTAAAAAGAAATTAAGTCTTTTACGAACGACGAACTTCACCGCTTTTTTATCTAAGTCAAATCCTAATTTAGATAATAGGTAATGATAAAAGGTATTGTGATCTGTTTCTTCTAAAGCATGCCCTTCATTCATCAAACACTTTCCAAAGATTTTATATTGTAACTGTACCAAACAATAAGCCAGCAGCATTAAAGGCCACCAAAAAAGAATGGGACCAATCCATTGTAAGGTGGTGACGAATAGATGTACCCAAAACATACCATTGATGTCGGTATGAGAATTCTCCAACTCCATGTTTTTCGTTATATCGTTAGGGTTTTTGAAGCGGATGCCAAGATATATAAAAGTACTCAATTTTGAATGAAAAATTTTGAATTTTGAATGGGCAGTCGTCTTGCCTTAGTGTTTTCGTCCTATTTCGTCTAGTTTTATTCAAAATTCAATCATTCAAAATTCATCATTGAAAACTTACGAGTATGTTTTTGAAATCATTCCAAAAAGGATTAACAGGAGGAGTGGCGGAGACTAATACAGGGACTTTTTCAATTGGATCTTCAAATTGAAGCTGCCAAGCATGTAAGGCAATTTCTCGGTGATAATAAGCGGCTACACTACCATATTTTTCATCTCCTACGATGGGGCAATGAATATCTGCTAGTTGAGCACGAATTTGGTGGTAACGACCCGTCAATAAATCAACTTTGAAAAGATGATAGCCCATATCTGAACTAGCTAACTGCTGGTATTTCAGTCGACATTTTTTGGCTTTAGGATAGTTGGCATCCCTTACAATAGTTTTTTTTAAATCCCTTTCTTGGCTTAAGTAATGGGTGAGCAACGCTTCTTTTTGTTCGGGTTCCTTATCCGAAAGAGCTAAATAAGATTTTTTAATTACGCCTTTTTGGAATTGTTCATTAATTAATTTGAGAGCGCCTTTCTTCTTAGCTAAAAGCACAAGCCCTGTCGTTACTCGATCTAAACGATGGACGATGCCCACATACGGTTTTTTTTCTGTTTGTTGTAGATGATCAGCTATAAAGGATTGAACGGTAGGACTTCCTGATTTGGCTCCTTCTACTACCATGCCAGCGGGCTTGTTGACGACTACCCAATGTTTGGTTTCTTTGATAATAGTTGGATGTATTGGGGGATTTGTCAATGGATTGTGTTTATTATTTTATCGTTAAGTGAGTGGACAAAAGTAATTTTGATTATTGATTACTAATTATTGATTATTAGCTAATTATGCGTGTTTATTACGCTTGTAGAATAATTAATAATCAGTTATTAATAATATTCTTCCACTTACTTAATGCGCAAAATCTAACTCATAATCTCCTTTGATGCGCTCTATAGGAGGATTAAAATAACCATATTTGAGTGTAGGGAATTCTTCTTTGAGTAAGACCATTAATTGCTTAACGCCAAGGCAGTCTCCTATTTCTGTTAGGCCAATTCTTTCTAAATACCAATCGGGATCAATATTGAAATTTCGCCATTGAATCATATTCAAACCTGTATCCTTAATTAGTACGCGCAGGGCTTCATATTCCGCTACGCTATCTGTGACACCTGGGAATACAAAGTAATTAATACTTGTCCAACCACCTTGCTGATTCATTATTTTTAGGCTGTCAATAATATCTTTAAATTCGTAATTATTCGGTCGATAATAAGGATCGTATAATTTTTTCTGAGCGGAGTTGGTGCTTACCCGAATGCTATTTAAACCTGCTTTACACAATCGCTCTACCGCATCGGGCTTGCTGCCATTGGTATTAATATTAATACTTCCTTTATCGGTGAATTTTCTAATTTGTTGAATGGCCTCTTCTATGGTTTCCCACATCAAAAGAGGTTCGCCTTCGCAGCCTTGCCCAAAACTCACGATGGGATAGGGGGCTTCCATTAAGTGCGGAACGGTGTATTCTACAATTTCACCAGCCGAAGGTTTAAAATCTAATCGGTCATGACTAGAGACGATGGTTTCTTCTTCTGGCTGTAAGGAAATGCAGCCTAAACAATTAGAATTGCAAGCTGGAGAACTAGGGATGGGACATTCCCATCTGCCCATGAAATAATTTCGAGCGGCAGGGCATTCGTATCGCTCTGCGCAATTATGGGCGAGGTGTGCCACCAATCTGTTTTGAGGGAATTTATTCAACAGGGTTTGGATCCCATTCGAGACAATGGCTTCATCATAGCCCGCAGCCTCCTGTCGAATGTCTGATTCTATTCGGACAGCAGTTACATAAAACTCCTCATTGTGCCATCCAGCAGCCGTATAGCAAAATAGGGGTAAAGTCTCCGCAGTTGCTTCCTTTACATAAGAAGACATATATAAGCCAGTATAGGCAGGTGGAATAAAAGCAGCTACTGCCCAGCCTTTTTCACACACTCTGGGTTCTCCCGTTTCCGTATCTATTCCTATCCCTTTTCGCCCAGGTAACTCATATAAATTGCCTCCTTCTGGTAATACAATCCAATCTTCTTCAGTTACGCGTTGCCCATAAAATCCGCTTCTACCACAAGCATAAAGCGTAGTGTCTTCAAATAAATTACCGTTACCGTCGGAGTATAAAAGATATGGACGCATAATATTATTAAGGTGAGTGGCTGATGGATGAGATCAGCCACTGCTAAAAAAACCTCTAGCTTCCCGTTTGTGAAAAGTAGAGGAAAAAGAAAGTAAAAATACTTTATTTTCAAGCATTATTGTACTTTAGTAATCTGGCAATCGCACAGGGCTGTCCACTTGTTTATCTGCTTAGAGTATGTCTAAATTTCTATCGGCTGAAAACCAATATTTTATGAACCTGACTTTGAAAAAATGAGTTTGCTTAGCCCGCTAAACGCACTAATTTTTTCTTCGCCAGAACCACAAACTATTGATTTTCAACTCGAAA
>CALJIQ010000550.1 GCA_937973995.1 uncultured Saprospiraceae bacterium | reverse complement strand
TTTTTTACTAACTATAATTATTAATTTATTGATTATTAATTATTTACTTATAATAATTAATACAAAATGGCTAAATAGTGCCAAAATTGAAATCAAAAGCTAAAAAGCAAAATTCAATGGTGACATGGCAAAAACTAATATTTTCTCATATAAATCCCGGACCTTTCTCTTTCAAACAAATCCTTTCTCCCCAATAACCTCTTTATGCTTCTTTTGCTGATTCCTCTTACTCCCTTCTCTTGACTTAAGCTAATTGCTATATCTAAAGCAGTCTTAGATTTAAAAAACTCGAACTCTGGTAATGCGTTATACCAAATTTGTTGTCCTTCCGATAAAACCATTACAGGGGAAGAAATTCTATCTGTTACATTCCTACCATTTGCTTCAAAGTAATTAGCAATTTTGATAGCTTTCAATATGCTATCTTCACTTACACGGTATCCATGCTCATATACCATACTGGTAAGTGATTTGCCTTTGTATTCGGTAACGAATTTCAGTAACTCAATTATAATTGCAAATCTCAGGACATAGGTTTCCAATTTTCCTAACATGGACTTTATAACGTCATCATCTGTATCGTTTCTCTTTTCTACAGATAAGCATCTATAATTAAAGTAGGCTTTACTTGCCTTTTCGTCCATTGGTATCTTAACTCTACTTTCTGAATTAATGTGAGATAACTTATTAAGATTTTCAATTACTTTCTTGTACTGGTCGTATATAAAACTGTCAGGACAACCTTCTACTGGTAGAGGGATAATTTCTGTATCTGGAATAGCAAATAGAAAACGTTGGAAGAATCCAGTTGCAGCGTTTTCACCTGAACCCATTTTTTGTACGATCTTTTTTTGAATGCCTGAAAGAATTGATAAGAAAGGGTTTTTTAAATAGGCAAAACCAGTACTTTTTTTATCATCAGACCAAGTATCATTATCCCACCATTCCATATAATTCTCTTGGTCGTCACCATTACTATACTGGTTCATACTTTTCATCCAGCCTGTTATTTCAGGTCTGCTCATTAATATTCCTCTTGGGTTCTTTTCCAGTAACTCAATCATTTTTTCCGTGGTAGCCTTACTCGTTATTAGTCTGTAAGCATACGGTCTGTTTTCTTCATCAATATCTCTACTTTTTTTACCTACATTCTCTAACTTCCATTTTTTTAGATCACTTTCAAACTCTTTAACATAATCGTCTTGAATCTCTCTAAGAGGCATAAGACAATGCTTCATTACTGGACTCTTACCTTGTGAGCTTGTTCCTACTAGGATCATCCACATCATTCCTACACCCTCCCAATTAGGCAAATATTCGACACTAAAAGAATTGCCTATTACTACGCCAGCAGCCGTTAATACAGATGCGAAATAATAATCTAGGGGAAGTTTATAATAATCGTGATAGGAGAGGATGAAATCTTGTATCTCAATTGGAAATACCTCTAACGGAACTTTATTCGTTGGAGGTAGCTTTTCTAGTAGTTTTTTAGCTCTTTCAATGGACTCCTTCTTTTGTTCTTCAGGAGTTTTTGCTTGTACTTCATCTGGTGATGGAATTAATGGCAATTCAAAATCAATATTTTTTGTTACTGACATTTTACTAGTTTTTTTAATACTTGCCTAGTAGCTAAAAATCAAGTAACTTTGATCTGCTTGCTACAAAGCAAGAAATTGATGAAAAATATACAAGGCGTTATTCGGCTTCAACCGAATACGCCTTTTTTAATTTCCTTTCCCAATCTTTCTTAGAAAATCTAAAACTTCCGATTTAAAAAAAACCTGTTTCTTAGGAGAGCCATGCACTGGCAAGCCTTGCTTTAGATAGCGTTGTAAGGTCGCTACACTAACATTAGTAAATTCTAGTAACTCTTTCCTATTCATTTTTTGCGCACCTCTTGTTTTACTTAAATCTTCCTCTAATTGATTAATTCGATTTTTCATGGATACCATTTCGTCCATGATCGCATTACTAAAGCTCATAAAAGCTAATTGTACTTTTTCCATAAAAAATTATGTTTTATTATAAAAAGACGATATTTGATTGTTAACAATTGCAATTTATATAAAAAATATAACAATTGTAATTTAATTAGATAATAAATAATTTTTTATTACCAAAATTATAAAAAAAATAAACAATGTCTTTTAAGGAATATGAAAAAGAGACAAGGAAAGTAATTGGCTTGATGCTAAAAAGGTATAGGCAACTAAGAGGATTAAAGCAGGCTGACTTAGGTAAAGAACTTGGGATGACCCAAGCCCAGATCAGTAATGCAGAGAAAGGGAAGCATGGTCTTACTCAAATTAAAATCATTGAGTATTTCACAACTACCTATGGTGTAGATGAAAGTTATTTTCTAAAACAAGATTCTGAAAAAAGGGAAGCGGCAACGGTTGGAGATGGTATTGGTAAAGTACCTTTAGTTCCATCATCAATACCTGTAACTGAGAGTTACCAGTATAAAGAACTTCAAAATAAAAACAAGATAATCTTAGAGCAAAATAATTACTTTAAAGAAACCATTGAGTCCCAGAAAAAGGCTCATGCAATCGCAATTTCTTATATAGCTAAATTAGTATCTGATCTAAGAGATTTACTTTCCGAAGAAGTTGAGAATCCTCCAAAAACGAATAAGGAAATAGAAAAGTCAAAGGCATTAAAAGAGAATGCTTTAAAACAGTTGGATAAGATATTTGAGTTAGTGAATGATAATAAATAGGCAAGTGTTATTACAAAAGTTATACTTTAGTAAAAAAGACCTTTAATAAGTATTTGATAATCAAAAACAACCAAAAACAGTTAAAGTAATGTACTGTTAATTGGAAATTGGCGATTGTATTACCGCTATAACTACTATTTTTTAATAATAAATAACCCTTTGGTTATAGTTTATAGTCTTTTTCTAAAACAGAATTAAATTTCAAAATATATACATATTCAGAATTAAATTCTTTTATAAAGAAAAACTTAATACCAAATAGGAATAATTTTTGTGTTTAAGAATAAGATTATTCTACCATAATGTCTGCAATTTCTGCTCCAATCTTCCAAACTAGTTTCCCATTAAGTACTAAATTTGCCTCAAGTTCCAAAATTTTTATCTCGTTGGCTGTTGCCAATTCGATAAAAAGGAGCTTTCGAGAGCGTGCCATTGAGTCATAAACCCTATAGTCCCCAATATCAAAAACCTTCTAATGATAGGAAATCGTCTGATTGAAAAGTCCTCCATCCTCCAATCTCCCAAAACAGAATATCAAAAAAGTATTATTGCTGATTTTCAACTGGCTTGCTTATGCAGGGAGGTTAGCTATTTAGCACGTAAAGAAGTGCTCAATGGTCGGGCTAAGTTTGCTGTCACTGCGGATGGCAAGGAAGTACCCCAAATAGCGATGGCAAAGGTCTTTGAGAAAGGAGATTTTTGGGCAGGGTATTATCGGGATCAAACCTTTATGTTTCATAAAGAGTTGGCAAAGCCAGAGGACTATTTTGCTACCTTATATGCAGATACAGAGAACGATCCTTTTTGTGGCGGTCGTCAAATGGTCAATCATTTTGGCACGCAGTTAATTGATGAAAACGGTCATTGGAATAATCACAAAGATCATTATAACGCCTCTGTTGGGGTCTCTTGTACGGCAGGTTCCATGGCTAGAGGATTAGGATTAGCCCTAGCCTCTCAAAAATATCGCTCCAATCCCTTGCTTCAAAATACTCAGTTTTCTAATAAAGGAAACGAAGTTATTTTCTGTACGATAGGAGACGCGAGTACTTCCGAAGGGGTCTTTTTTGAAACCCTTAATGCCGCTTGTGTCATGCGAGTGCCTATGGCTATTTTTGTATGGGATGATGGATATGGCATTTCTGTCCCTGCTAAATACCAAACCACTAAACAAAATATTTCTGAAATATTAGAAGGATTCCGAGTCAATGAAAAAGGGGAAGGGATGGATATTTATACCTTGAAAGCTTGGGATTACAAAAATCTTTGTGAGACCTTCGAGCGAGGGATTAAGAAAACTAGAGAAACCCATATCCCAGTTCTCTTCCATGTACAAGAATGCACCCAACCGCAAGGCCACTCTACTTCTGGCTCACATGAACGATACAAAACCAAAGAGCGGTTGCAATGGGAAAAGGAAAGGGATTGTAATACCCAAATGGAAAAATGGATGCTAAAAGAAGGCATCGTCACCCAAGAAGAAATCAAAGAAATCCAACGCCTCGCCAAACAAGAAGCCAAAGCTTGTAGAGATCGAGCATGGCGGGCTTATAATGGAAGGAATCAAGCCGCCCTTAAAGAATTAAATCAGATTTATACCAAAATATTTGCCGCTACTAAAAAGAAGAATGAGGTCAACGATGTGTATCAAGAATTAAAGAGAGAACCCTTTCCTGTATTTAGTGATTTAGTAAGAAACGCCCGCAGAATGCAGTATGCAACTGCCGGAGAAGTCAATCAAGGAAAGCATGAATTGGATAATTGGTTAAAAGAGGCAAGTCAGATTGCACATCAACGATACCATACGCATTTGTATAGTGAAGGAGCCTCCGCTGCCTTAAAAATACCCGTTATCCCTCCTGTTTATGACGATCATGCGCCTACCAAAAATGGCTTTGAAATCATCAATGCCTTCTTTGATAAAGCGCTTGAAAAATACCCGACCGTTTATGCTTTTGGTGAAGATGTTGGAAAAATCGGGGATGTCAATCAGGGCTTTGCGGGGATGCAGGAAAAGTATGGAGAAGACCGAGTATTTGATGTAGGTATCCGAGAATGGACCATCATGGGGCAAGCTGTCGGGATGGCAGCAAGAGGCTTGCGACCAATTGCAGAAATTCAATATCTGGATTATTTATCCTACGGATTAGAAGTTTTAAATGACGACTTAGCTACCTTGCGTTATCGCTCTAATGGCAATGCCAAAGCCCCTGCGATAATCCGTACAAGGGGGCATCGGCTAGAAGGTATTTGGCATTCTGGATCTCCTATGGGCATGATTTTGAATGCCATTCGGGGGATGTATTTATTAGTGCCTCGCAACTTCACGCAAGCAGCAGGTTTGTATAATACGATGCTGCAATCAGACGACCCTGCCATCTTAGTAGAATGTTTAAATGGTTATCGCTTAAAAGAAAAATTGCCTTCCAATATGGGAGACTATACGGTTCCTTTAGGCGTGCCTGATATATTACAAGAAGGCACGGATGTCACTTTAGTCACCTATGGTAGCTGTGTAAGAATTGCTCAAGCAGGCATCCAGTTATTAGAAAAAATAGGTATCTCTGTAGAATTAATAGATATTCAAACGCTATTGCCGTTTGATCTTGAACACCGCATCGTCGAGTCTTTAAAAAAGACCAATCGCATTTTATTTTTAGACGAAGATGTGCCAGGCGGTGCCTCTGCGTATATGCTACAAGAGGTGTTAGAAAAACAAAACGGCTATCGTTACTTAGATTCTTCCCCTAAAACACTAACCGCTAAAGCCCATCGAACACCTTATGGGGATGATGGTAATTATTTTGCCAAGCCCAATGCTGAGGATGTTTTTGATGTGGTGCTGGAGATGATGAAGGAGGTGGAACCGCAGCGATTCACACAATAAAAAAATGCCAACAAAAAAAGATAAACAAATCTTCCAAGACCACATGCCCAGCAACGTTTGCTTTGGATGTGGCAAGGATAACCATGAAGGACTACAGATAAATAGCTATTGGGACGGAGAAGAAGCGATCTGTATTTGGGAATCCGAAGAAAAATACCAAGGTTGGAAAGGCTTACTCAATGGAGGCATTATCGCCACTTTGGTGGATTGTCATTCCATGTGCACGTCTATGGCGGCCACTTATAAAGCAGAAAATCGGGGCTTAGATAGTCTTCCAGAATATCGGTATGCTACGGGTACCATGACGATCAAATATTTAAAACCTACCTCTAATACTACTCCAGTAGAGCTTCGAGCTACGGTTCGAGAAATCAAGGGAAGAAAAGTAATCGTAGATTGTAAAGTCTTCTCGGAAGGACAACTAACCGTTACGGCTGAAGTAATAGCTATTCGGGTATATGACAGTAGTCAGGTGCAAAACAATGCTGCTTTTCAGGATTGAAAGCATCCTTATCCTTAGCGGGACTTTGCGAAACCTTAGCGATACTTAGCGGGAAACAAAATTCCTAAACAGGAATCATTGCCTCCTTCACATACCGTTCAAACAACTCAAAATCCGAAAAGTCGCTTAGCACATGTTGAACGCCCTGTTGGTGTAAAAAATCTGTATCTCCTTTCCTTCGCAAGCCGATCAAGGGTAGGTCCATAGTTCTAGTCGTTTTTACATCCCAAGTCGCATCCCCCACATAAACAATTCTTGTAAAATCCACTTGTTGCGCTTGGGCTTGCTGAATCACCTCCTCTATTATTTGCACTCTAGTTTCCTTGCCATCTGCACCGCTTATCAATAGTGGTTCCGTCGGTATCTGTACAAAATCTAGTTTTAGTATGGCTGGTTCTTTCCACCCTCCCGTACCTACTCCGACTGTATATTGGGGATGGTCAATTAATCGCTCAATAGTACTTTTAGCCCCTGATACCATATTAAATTCTTCTGGTATAAGAGCACGCTGTTGACGGATTCTATCCGTGAACGCCATCTTAAAAGAAGCCATTTCCTCTTCTGTTGCAACCCGTTGAAAATGATTGTTGATGACGGTTTTAAAGATCGTATCATCCGATACATGCGGATATTTGGACCAATCAATCGTAGGAAAGGGCAAACCATACGTTTGCTCATAAGTGTCGGCAAAGCTTTGGCTGTCTCTTTTGTCGGAATACACTAGGGTGCCATCTACGTCGAAAATTACTAGGGTCATGGTGATTGGTAACTGGTGATTGGTGACTGACGACTGGACAAACAGTCATCAAATCACTAATTTTATCAAACTTTTAACATCTTTTTCGGGAAACAATGCGTCACAAGTTAGGATAATTTCGTTTTTAAAATAAATGGAATTTCTTACCACATTAGTACACATAAGTTGATTCACATAAGTACACAAAGTAATAGGAATAAAAATATCCTCATGTGCCCTAATGTGGTTCAAATAAAAATTAAAATTTCAACACCATGCGATTAATAGCAACACTTTTAATAGGACTTTTTCTACAAGTCAGTTTAACGGCTCAAAATGAGCAACCTACGCCTAAGGGGCTAGAGGACATGATGAAGCAATTCGAGTCTCTCTTTGGGAATAATATGATGATTGACACCATGATCTTCAAAAACTTCAATTTGGAGGGAATGAATTTGGATCAATTACAAGATTTAGAAAACCTCAATCCTGAAGAATTGATGGAACAGTTGGGTGGCAATGGTTTAATGATGCCAGAAGGTTTTGATATGGAGAGCATGATGAAAATGCTTGAGCAAAGCATGGGAGATATGGATATGGGGAATTTAGAACAATTATTGGGTCCATTATTAGGAGGAGAGATGGGAGATTTATTTCCAAAGCCAGAGGGTCAACAAGAACAAGAGGAGAAAATCCTTAGAGGGGAAGATGGTAAGCCTATTCAAAAAAAGAAGAAAAGTAAGAAGAAAGTTTATAAATTGTAGTCTGGTAAAAAGAAACAATAAGAAGCTTGCTTCAATTTTCCCCCGCCCCCAAAGGGGAGTACCTCCGTGCAATAAATGACCTAAGGTACTCCCCTTTGGGGGCGGGGGAAAGTTTGAAATAGATAAGTACATTGTAATGTCTTGTTATAGTTTTCATTAGAAAACACTTAAAAACGCTATATCCACCCATTGCCACTAAAAATCCTACCTATATTCTCATCCATTATTAATTCCCACTAGCACAATTTCTGTTACCAAAACACTCTTTAAAGAAAATGCTATATGCCAATAGCTGACGAATAAGTTTAATACGTATCTAGCAAGGAAATTTTATCTTGTTTAGATGCGTTTTCTTGAAGTTATTCAGAGTAATAAGGTTAAAAGTAAGGCTAGCAAACCCGCAACCCGTAACTCGCAACCCACAACTCATCCACCAAAATCGATTTTATAGCCTTAATTTGTACCCAATGCAGCCCAATTCTAATTGGTCCACCAACCTTTTCTTACTATTCTTATGGGGAGTAGTTTTCCTGCTTTCCACCCTTTCCTTATTTTCCCAACATACGATCTCTGTCCGTGTAGATGACGGAGTAGGTACGAATACTTGTACCGATGGCTTTGATGGTGAAGCGGAACCAGTTTGGCAGGTGAATATAGAAAATGAAGGATGGATAACTTACAATGATTGTTTTGAATCTTTGCCCAATACCCAATTTACAACTACACTTGATTGCTTAGGGGACTTGAGAGGTGGGGAGGTTCAAGTTTGTTTTAAGGTATTTGAAAATGATCCAAGCATTCTTGACCCTTGTAGAATCAGGTCAGACTGTGAGGAACAGGCTTGTGGATTCTTTGTCCTTCCCTTACCCGGTACAGAGGCACAGTATGAATTAGGGATACCTGACGGATTAGCTTCAGGCGGAAACGTAAACTTTACTATTATTACAGAGGGTCCAGCGGATATAGCAGGCAACGACCATATTTGTAATGCGATTGATTTAGGAGAATTAGATGCGAGTGGTACTTTAGGAAAAAAGGAAGTAGGGAGTTATAATAACTACTGTGCTACTGCCCTCAATGAGGTCAATCCTAAATCAGTCGAAGATGCTAGTTTTACCAATAATGTAGGCGTATGGTTTTCCTTTAATACAGGAGCGCAGCCTAGTGAACTTATATTAGTGGAAGCATTGAGTGATCCAGAAGAAGTGGGAGATCCATTGAGTTTACAATTAGCATTATATGGATCAGATACAGATTGTAGAGGAGCATTGACCTTACTATCGGAGCATCATGATCCTAGTGATTTTAATGAATTTTTATTACTAGAATGTCTTCCGCCCAATCAAACTTTTTATCTCTTAGTAGATGCCGTATATGATGAATCTACTCTACCCGATTTGCCCCTCTTGCATGGTATATTTAGTTTATCGCTTCAGTCTTTATCAGTCATAGGAGAAAACGATCAAATATGTGATGCGCAATTGATAGAAGTGGAAGATGGAGGAAGCAATACTTATCAGAATTTTTTTAATAATTGTGCGACCAACACCAATGATCCAATCATAGATAATTTTCCTTCACTGCATCCCGTATGGTTTCAATTCCAACCTCCTACTTCGAGACGGGTTAGAATTGAAGTGATGGGAAATCTTCCTTACCCAGAAGGCATTGATCCAATCATTCCTCAAATTGTAGTGTTCGAAGCAACCGATAATGACTGTTCTGAATCTTTATCTCGAAAGGGATTTCATTACGCTTCTGAAAGTCCAACTAATACCATTGAATTAGATTGCCTCGATCCTGCAAATACCTACTGGCTTATGGTAGATGGGAATGAAGAACAACCTACTGGTGTTTTTGATATTACTATAGTAGATTTGGGGTATCCGGAGACCAAAGAATTAGATACCCTTATCTGCATAGGATCGCAATTTACTTTAGGCAACCAAGCATATACAGAAGCAGGAGTCTACACGGATACCGTTGTATTTGAAAGCGGTTGTTTAGAAATCTATGAAACGACTATCCGATTAGCGGATTCTCTTTCTATAGAAGTGGATTTTCCTAAAATAGCGGGTGGGGAAGATGTGGAAGATGGTATTGCAGAATTAAATATAACAGGAGGGTCTGGCAATTATCAAATTACTTGGGAAGATGGAGACGATGCTACTAGAAAAGAAACCTTAATCGGTGGCGCCACTTATTGTGTGACCGTAGCGGATCTCATAGGTTGTATCGAAGAAATTTGTTTTGACATGCCTTATGTCATTCCCATTCAAGCGAGTTTAAAAAATGATACGTTGGATTGTCATGGTTATGCCAATGGACAATTAGAAGTAACTATTGAAGACGGTCGGCCGCCCTACCAATATACCCTGCATAATGCTAAAAAGCAGATGATCGAATCGGGTACAATTGAAGATACAACTGCCTTTTTAGTATTTAAAAATTTAGTAGCAGATAATTATACGGTCATTTTAAATACTGCCAATGCAGTGAATACTTTGATGGGAATGGTCGAAAGTCCTGCACCTATTGAAGTTTCGGTATTAGACCAAAACGAAGCCTCCTGTTTTGGCGTTTGTGATGGCTCTATCCAGTTGCTTACAGAGGGTGGAAATGGAGATTTTAAATTTTATTGGGACAGCCCTGAAGAAATTGAATTCAACAATGCTGACCTCTGCGCAGGTAGTCATAATATTATCGCCAAAGACGCAAAAAATTGTACCAAAATATTTGATTTTGACATTAGCGAGCCAGAAGCGTTTATAGCAAAGGTTACAGAATCAAAGGATGTTACTTGCTTTGGAGAAGAGGATGGTTCTGCTAGTATTATCACCAATGGCAACCCTGCAAGTTATGTCTGGGATAATGGAGAAGAAACAGCCCAAGCGATCAATTTGGATGCTGGTATTCATACCGTAGTGGTAACCAATGAAGATGATTGTATAGACACCGCTAGTGTAGAAATTTTCCAACCAACTGATCCGCTTCGAGCCAGCATTGAAGTCATTTCAGAGATCAATTGTTTTGGAGAAAATACGGGTTTATTAAAAGCTACTAGTTCAGGAGGAAATGGCGTCTATCGGTTAGAGTGGAATAATGAGGTCCGATCAGAAATGAATGATAATCTAGAAGCAGGTACTTATACCGTAACACTCACGGACCAACAAGGTTGTACCCATACGACTAGTGCAGACTTAGCACAACCAGCCGCCTTATCCGCCGCCATAGCGACCAAGGATGTTACCTGTCCTGAGGGTCCACAAAGTGGAGAGATTAACATTAACAATACAACAGGCGGCACGATGCCGTATGCCTATCGACTCACAGATACTCGTTTCACGGATATGCCTCAATTTGGCAGATTAGCCGCCAATACCTATGACGTAATTATACAAGATGCCAATGGCTGCGAATGGACCCAAACAGCCACCATCAACAATCCACCACCGCTTAAATTAAATTTAGGGGAAGACCAAAATATTAAACTTGGGAAAACGGTCCAACTAGAAGCCATTAGTAATCGCCCTGTTAGCTACGCATGGGAAGTGCCAGATAGCATCAATTGTGGCGATTGTCCCAGCATCAATTTCCGACCACTTACGTCTGGTCAATATGCGGTAACCGTCACTGACCTAGAATCCGAATGTACCGCCACAGATGAGATTTTTGTCACCATCAATAACCAACGAGAAATCTTTGTCCCCAATGTCTTCTCTCCGAATGCAGATGGCAATAATGATTTTCTAATGGTCTATGGCGGCAGCGATATTCGCGTTATCAAAGATTTTAAAATCTTTAATCGGCAAGGAAGCCTCGTCTATGAAGCTAGTAACTTCACACCGAATGATCCTGCCCAAAGTTGGAGAGGAGAATACAATGGACAGCGGCTAGCCCCTGCCGTATTTATCTATTATGCAGAAATAGAATTTATTGATGGCTTTGTGGATATTTTCTCTGGGGATTTTGCTTTGATGCGGTGATTGGTACTTGATCTCCTTTTACCACCTAACACCTATACTTTGCAATTATCTATTTGTAATGGACTACAAATAGATAATTGTAGAGTACTTGGACTTACCTATTTCTTATTGTAATTTCCTGTTTGTAAATTTAGGATTTGAGAGAGTTGTTAGAAATACTAAGACTTTCTCTCTCTTTGTAAGTGTTATATACATAACTTGGCTACATGCTATTTAGGGTGTAAAGAGACCTTAGCTACAAGCAAAAGAAAAACAAATATGACCAAAAATTAAGTAATTTTGCATAGTTAACACAAAATGAAAAATGGATATTGACTTAAAAGAACTATCAATCAGAGAGAGTGAGCGAGTTGAATGGAAAGAAAACGGTGATGATAAAAACATTGCAAAGAGTATTGTTAAAACTATTTCGGCTTTTGCCAATGACATTGCAAACGTTGGAGGTGGATATGTTATATGTGGTGCAAAAGAAGGTAAAGATGAACATGGATTTCCAAAGGTATTCTATACAGGTTTAACAGCAGATAAAGTCAAGGCAATTACAGGAAAGGTAACTCAACAATGTAGAGACAATGTTAGTCCCTCTATTAACCCTTTAGTAACAGAGCTAGAAAATCCAATAGACCCTTCGACAAGGATTTTAGTATTTACAATCATCGCAAGCCCTGATGCTCATACATATAGAGACGGAGAGAAATCATTGTATTATGTGAGAATAGCAAGTGATACTAAGGAGGCAAGAAATGGTATTTTAACTCAATTATTAATAAAGAAACAAAAAATTGAATATTTTGATAAACGAATTAATCCAAAAGCTTCAGAATCAGATATAGATGTATTAATTTTTAGAGACTATATGCAGGAGATGGGGCTACTTTCTCCCGATAAGTCGCTGGAAGACTACTTCTCAGAAAAAGAACAAGTAGCAGAATTTGTACCTCCATTGTTTAAAAAAATCGGTTTAGACAATAGTTTGAAGCCTAAGAATTTTACATTATTGACTTTTGGAAAGAAAGCAAGTATTACCCGCCTTTACCCAGAGGCTTATACTATCTTGTCAATTTATCGAGGGAAGGATAGAAGTGAGCCTACTGCTGAACGACACTTACTAACAGGAACACTGATTGAACAAGCTAAAAAATCAATTGAATTGCTAAACGCTGAAGCCTACATTGCATTTGATAAATTGAATGAAAAGCCAAACCAAGCTAAATACCCTATTAGGGCACTTCAGGAGGCTGTTATTAATGCAATAGTGCATCGAGATTATGAACTTGCCGAACCAAATAGGATAACGGTCTTCGTAGATAGAATTGAAGTTCGATCTCCTGGTTCATTACATTGGGCAGTTAATAAAGAAAAGTTTAAACAAGGAAAAGCAAGCCCTAAGTGGAGAAACCAAAGTTTTGCCTATTTGTTTAATAAAATACAATTGGCTCAATCTGAAGGACAAGGTATTCCCACAATTATTAGGACAATGAAAGAAGAAGGATGTCCAGAACCTATTTTTGAACTTGAAACAGAAAGTGTCACTTGTATTCTACCTGCTCATCCGAGACACCAGATAATTCGAGAATTACAAGAAATTCAAGATAGTATTATCCTCGAAAATTTTCAAGATGCTAAAAGCAAGTTAATAAATTTACTGCAAAAAGATCCTTATAATTTTAGAGCATTAGACTTGTTGGTGGAAGTTGTTAATAAGTTGAAAGATGCAAAAGTTCTTTATTCATTTTTGACAGAGAATAAGATTGACTTGTATGCAATTAATTCAAATACACTACTAAATATCTCCGAGGCTCTATCACTTGAAAGAAAGAATAGAGTTATTCAGGAATTTTCAAATAGAACTTTAGATATTGCATTATCTGGTAGGTTAGAAGAAGGACAAATAGTTAAAGCTGCAATAAGTTTAAAAAAATTAGCTACTCCTGATGAAGTTATTAAGTTTATCAGTGAGGCGATGAATAAGTATCCAAAATTATCCAACAATCCAACTCTTTTAGAAAAGAGAGCAACCTCAAAAATGGATTTGGCAAAAAAGTGTATAAATACTGGGAAAGACTGGAATAGTTCGCCGAGGACAAAAGCAAGAGCTTGGGAAATGTGTCGAGAATTATTAGGAGAGGCAGAAAGAGATTTAAATTTGGCACTCGATGTAGTTGAAATTCCGAGTGAAAAATACTTCATTGAACAGCACTTTGAATTTTTAAAAAAAATGAAAAAAACTTCAAAGAAACCAAATAGAAGATAAGCCAGCTTACAATCAAATAACAAGACAGATACGATAAAATTAAAATTGAGGTAGGATTGTTTCTCCTTGCTGCACTCTACGCACAATCTAAATGATTATCATATCATAAATCTATAACTATTAAAACTTGCTGGAAACAAGACTATTAGTAGTATCGGACTACAAGTCTTAACCAACATAGGCTTTCTCTTCTTTTTTAAGTAGTACGCTTCACTCGGATTAAATCAAAAATAGAAATATATCCAAACATGAAAAAGAATAAAAAATTAGAGGACGGAATTAATGGATTGGGAATTGGTGTGGTAAATACTAATGCGAAGGAATTTAAAGAGTTACAAAGAATAATTAAGGAGAAGACTAGTAAACTTACCAAGAACCAAATTCAAGAAAATAAATTGCTCCCCTTGACATTTCAAATGCCAACTTAAAGTATCGCTAAAATTTATTTCGAGTTGAAAATTAATAGTTTGCGGAAATAAATCTTTATTTACCATGTTCGAGCAGCATCTCTTGTAAGTATTCGCAAGCATGAAGAATACTTGTAAGGATGCTGTGGGGTTTAAGCTCTTTCTTACCTTTCATTTCAAAAATAGTCCTTATCTTGGTCAGCGTTCACCATTAACTATAAACAAAGCACTAACCATGAGACAAATATTAACTATTCTATTTTTAGGTATGATCGGATTTTTGCATGGACAAGTAGATTTAGGCTACCAACAGCCCGTCAAAGAAATTTTGGATTTGGTGGATGCGCCTATGCCACCTACGGTCCGTATTAATTCGGAAGGAACCCATGCTTTGCTCTTATACCGTAGAGCGCATAAAACGATTGCGGAATTATCCCAGCCTGAGTTGCGATTAGCGGGATTGCGGATTAATCCAAAAAGTAATATCGGTAGTAGAACGCGCTTCTATTATAAGATGACCATCTTGGATATTGCCAATAAAAAAGAACAGGTAATTGAGGGATTACCGAAGGAGGCGCAGTTGGCATATTTCTCTTGGTCGCCAAATGAACAATACGTAGCTTACACCCTGACTCGAAATAATACAGTGGAATTATGGCTATTAGATGTGGCGAAGCACCAGACTAAAAAAATATCCACCGAATCCTTGAATGCCAATATGGGCACTCCAATGGTTTGGATGAAAGACAATCAATCTTTATTGGTGAAGACCTTACCTTCGGATGTCGCTCCTTTGATTGATAAAAAAGAAACCGTTCCTACGGGTCCGACTATTTCAGAAAATGCAGGAAAGAAGGCACAGAATAGAACCTATCAAGACTTATTAAAAGATAAAGTGGATGAGCAGAATTTTGAACGATTAGCGCAGTCGGTGATTCAAAAAATAAATATTAATGGTGACGTTGCGGAATGGATGCCATTAGACTTATATCGTTCTATGTCCGTTTCTCCTGACGGAAAAAATGTAATGGTGACTAAAATTGAAAAGCCTTTTTCTTACTTAGTTCCTTATTACCGCTTTCCATTTAATACGTCTGTTTATAGTACTTCCGGTAAGCTAGTAAAAACGATGTTGCAAGTACCCTTAGTAGAAGACCTGCCAAAGGGTTTTATGGCAGTACGAGAAGGGAAGCGTAACCTAAGATGGAGAGCAGATAAACCTGCTACGATCTATTGGACAGAAGCCTTAGATGGTGGCGACCCTGCCGCAAAAGCCACCTATAGAGACGCCGTATATGAGCAAGCAGTGCCTTTTGATGGATCAGTGAATGAGTTGATAAAAACGCATAATCGCTTTAGTTATATGCAGTGGGGGAATGATGGATTAGCCATTGCACATGATCGTTGGTTTAATAATCGGAATACCAAAAGTTATATTTTCAATCCTTCTAATGCAGATGCGGAGGTAAAGATGATATCGGATCGAAATTATCAAGACCGATATAGCGATCCAGGTTATTTTGTAACTCAAAAAAACAAGTACGACCAGCGGGTGCTATCCACTGCTAACAATAAATTATACTTGATTGGCGATGGATATTCCGATGATGGAATCCTTCCTTTTGTAGATGAATATGATCTTGGGTCAGGAGCAAAAAAGCGAATCTATCGTGCCCCAAAGAACGATCAATATGAAGTCATTTATAGTGCCATAGATGTAGAAAAAGGTATTTATTTAACTCGACTAGAATCGAAAAGTGAATTTCCTAATTTCTATTTTAGAAATATTAAACAGAAGGGCAACTTGGAATCCATTACCCAATTTGAAAACCCCTTTAAGTCCATTCAAAATGTACACAAAGAAGTCATTAATTATAAACGAGCAGATGGATTAGATTTGTCAGGTACCTTGTA
This sequence comes from uncultured Saprospiraceae bacterium, assembly GCA_937973995.1. Lineage (GTDB taxonomy): Bacteria > Bacteroidota > Bacteroidia > Chitinophagales > Saprospiraceae > JAFMDF01. Next base: position 5,993 of record CALJIQ010000550.1, on the reverse strand, counting down.
CTTGCCAGCAGGTTATGATAAAAATAGTGGTGAAAAATTACCGATGTTATTGTGGGCATATCCAAGAGAATACAAGGATAAAAGCTCCGCAGGACAGGTGACTTCTTCGCCTAATTCTTTTACCTATCCTTATTATGGTTCTGCGTTGTTTTGGGTGACTAGGGGATTTGCGGTATTAGATCGAGCAGCCTTCCCAATTGTAGGCGAAGAGGAGGAAGAACCCAATGATTCTTTTAGAGAGCAGTTAGTAGCGAATGGTAAAGCAGCCATTGATGCGGTAGATGAATTAGGATATATTGATCGTAATAGAGTAGGGGTAGGTGGTCATTCTTATGGTGCTTTTATGGTGGCGAATCTATTGTCGCACAGTGATTTATTTGCAGGAGGAATTGCTCGAAGTGGTGCATATAATAGAACCTTGACCCCCTTTGGTTTTCAACGAGAAGAGCGTTCTTATTGGGATGCTCCAGAAGTATATTACAACATGTCTCCTTTTATGCATGCGGATAAAATGAAAACGCCTTTACTCTTAATTCATGGAGAAGCAGATAATAACTCTGGAACATATCCGATGCAGAGTGAGCGTTATTTTAATGCATTGAAAGGATTGGGGGCGACCGTTCGATTGGTCATGTTACCCAAAGAGAGTCATGGCTATGCAGCCAGGGAATCTATCTTACATATGTTGTGGGAGCAAGATCAGTGGTTGGAGAAGCATGTGAAGAATCGAGAGATGGGTAAAGAGGTGAAGGAGGTGAAACCTTGATGAAGTAAGAATAAGGTGACGGACACTTCGCTTTAGTCAATGATGGGATATTAGTGAAACTCTGATTCTTTGTCAAACAGAAAAGGGTCCGACACCTTTCGACCAACTATTGCCAGTTTTTTTAAACTGGCAGTTTTATTTTTACGATGATTTTTCTTGTTTAATACAGATTAAGTCTATAGTTCTGATAATCAATTCTTGTTAATGGATACACTATTTAAAGAGGTAATGGATACAAGTTTAAAAGTGGCATTAAGCCAAGTAACCCTAGCCGAAGAACAATACTTCAAAATTTCCAATTGCGATGCAATGGAACCGTTTTTTATGAGTATCGTTAGTGACTCGAATCATTGGTTGTTTATTGCCAGTAATGGTGGATTAAGCGCAGGGAGGAAAAATTCAGATTATGCCTTATTCCCTTATTACACCCATGATAAAATCATGGAATCTGCGGAAGTTACTGGAAGTAAAAGTATCTTTAGAATAAAGCAAAACGACCAACTACAAATATGGGAACCCTTCTCTGAAAGATATGAAGGGCGGTATAACATTGCTAGAAATTTATACAAACATATTTATGGGCATAAGGTCATTTTTGAAGAAATTAATCACGACCTAGCCTTAACTTATAGGTATGAGTGGAGTTCTAGTAACCAATTTGGTTTTGTGCGACAATCCACTTTATTGAACCATTCCCAGCAGGAAGTGGGAATTGAAATGGTAGATGGTATTCAAAATATCATGCCCTATGGAGTGGAGAGTGATTTTCAAAATAATTTGAGCAATCTAATAGATGCTTATAAAAGAAATGAGTTAGAAAAAAAATCAGGGCTAGGGATTTATGCGCTGAGCGCTATCATCGTAGATCGGGCAGAACCTAGCGAAGCTTTGAAAGCCAATGTAGCTTGGTCTTTAGGATTTGACAACCCAAAATACTTATTGTCTTCTTTACAGCTAAAGCAATTTAGAAAAGGACAGTCGTTACAAGAGGAAGTGGATATTAAAGGAGAAAAAGGAGCGTATTTTATTAATGCCCATATACGACTAGCACCCAATACCCAGAAAGAATGGATGTTGGTTGCCAATGTCAATCAAAACCATGCAGCGGTAGTTCAACTGGCGGAGACCATTCGGCAGGATCAACAATTAGCAGCTAAAGTAAGAGCAGATATTGAACAGGGTACCCAACAACTCATTCACTTAAATGCAGCTTCTGATGGCTTGCAATTGACGGCTGATACGCTAAGAGATACCCGACATTTTGCGAATACGCTTTTTAATATTATGCGAGGGGGCATCTTCGATTATAATTACCAAATTGAGAAAGGAGATTTCTTATCGTATTTAGAAAAGGCAAATAAAAAGGTGTTTAAAAGATTTGAATCTGCGCTTCGACAAGTACCTGATACGTTCTCGCTTTCCAATTTAAGAGACCTAGCGGAACAAAGCAAAGATGTAGATTTTCAACGCCTGTGTTCAGAATATATGCCCTTGAAATTCAGTAGAAGACATGGCGACCCTAGCCGCCCTTGGAATAAATTCTCGATTAATACTAGAAGCGAAGTGGATGGTTCAAAAATTTTGGACTATCAAGGTAACTGGCGAGATATTTTTCAAAATTGGGAAGCCTTAGCATTGTCTTATCCTGATTTCATGGAAAGCATGATTCATAAGTTTTTGAATGCTTCTACTTTCGATGGATACAATCCTTACCGAGTGACCAAAGGTGGTTTTGATTGGGAGACGATTGAGGCGGATGACCCTTGGTCGTATATCGGTTATTGGGGCGATCATCAAATTATTTATTTGTTGAAATTCTTAGAGTTTCTAGAAGACTATGCGCCTAAAAGATTGGAAGGCTTATTCGATCAAGAATTGTTTGTGTATGCCAATGTGCCTTATAAAATTAAATCTTACCAAGACTTACTTCATAACTCAAAAGATACCATTGATTTTGACCATGACTTAAATGCTACCGTCAAGCAACGGGTAGCAGAACTGGGCGCAGATGGGGCTTTATTACTCAACCAACAGGGCGAGATTTATAAGGTCAATTTTATAGAAAAAATATTAGCAGCTGTTTTATCAAAACTCTCCAATTTTATTCCAGAAGGCGGAATCTGGTTGAACACCCAACGCCCAGAATGGAACGATGCGAACAACGCCTTAGTGGGGAATGGCGTATCTATGGTGACGCTGTACTACCTAAGAAGATTCTTATCTTTTTTTAAGACTCTTTTTGCGGAAGCCAAGCTAACAGAAATTCCTGTTTCTGAGGAATTGGCGCTATTTTTCAAGCAAATCGTACAAGCCTTTAATCAATATGAATCACTATTGTCAAATCCTATTAACGATAGCCAACGCAAATTGATTTTAGATGCGCTTGGACAAGCAGGGAGTCAGTATAGAGCAACGATTTACCAAAATGCTTTTTCAGGAAAAAAGACTGTACTTACGCTAACAGAATTAAAACACTTTGTCAATATTAGTTTGCAATATTTGGAGCATGCTATCCAAGCGAACAAAAGGCAAGACCAGTTATACCATGCGTATAATTTGATGACGGTAGAAAACGAACAGGAAGTTTCGGTTTCTTATTTAAGTGAAATGCTGGAAGGGCAAGTGGCAGTATTGAGTTCAGGTTTTTTGACTGCTAGTGATACCCTAGCCGTTTTGGATGGCTTAAAAAATAGTCAACTTTTTAGAGAAGATCATTATACCTATCTGCTGTATCCCAACAAAAATCTCCCAGGCTTTTTAGCCAAAAATATTATTCCTGATACTGCCGTAACTAAGAGTTCTTTATTGCAAAAATTAGTAACCAATAGCAATACACAGATTATAGAAAAAGATGTAAAAGGACAATACCATTTTAATGGAGATTTCAGAAATGCGGATGATTTGAAAGTGGCTATGGACCAATTGCCTACGGACTATGACTCATTGGTAGCATCAGATAAAGATATAGTTTTACAAGCTTTTGAAGAGGTATTTAATCACAAAGCTTTCACAGGTAGATCGGGTACTTTCTTTGGGTATGAGGGCTTAGGTTCTACCTACTGGCACATGGTTTCTAAATTATCCTTAGCGGTTCAAGAATGTTGTTTGAAAGCGATGGAACAAAAGGAAAGTGCATCCACTATTGGTCGCTTAATGGAGCATTACTATGAAATCAACGCAGGTATCGGGGTGCATAAATCCCCTTCTCTTTATGGGGCGTTTCCTACCGATCCCTACTCACATACGCCTTATCGTAGAGGGGCGCAGCAACCTGGTATGACGGGGCAAGTGAAGGAAGATATATTATGTCGCTTTGGCGAATTGGGCGTTTTTATAGATGCAGGAAAATTGTCTTTTGAGCCTCGTTTACTAAAAAAAGATGAGTTTTTAAAAGGCGAAAAAATCTTTTCTTATGTAACGGTTCAGGGTCAGCAAGCGCAATTAGAATTACCTGCTGATTCCATTTGTTTTACCTATTGCCAAGTGCCTGTTGTTTATCAATTGGCAGCGGAAAATAGTTTAGAAATATTTTATGCCAACAATAGTAGCCAAAAAATTAAATCTACCCATTTAGATGAGGCAGCTAGTCAAGAAATATTTAAAAGGACTGGAAAAATAAATAGGATTCATCTTTTTGTAAACGCAAATAAACTCGCATGACTTTAAAAGGATTATTAAAAACATTTACGGTTCTCCCTAACTGCAGAATAAATATCAAATTTTTAGTCCTTCTTATTTCTGCTGTTTTTGTATTTTCCTGTACGCAACAAGTAGCAAAAAAGGAAACCCTTGCCACAACGCCTTTAACAGAAACGACTGCCCAGAGAATTTTGGGAGATCCTTCTTCTTTGGCGATGGCGTATGGAGGGTATCGAGCAACAAGCAGAGATATTCAACCTATCATTCCACAATTAAAAGAGGATATGAAAATTCTCGCTGCTATGGGGGTAGGTATCGTTCGTACTTACAATGTGCATTTGCAGCAAGCTGCTAATTTATTAGAAGCGATTCGTCAATTGAAAAAAGAAGATGATAGCTTTGAAATGTACGTCATGTTGGGGGCTTGGATTAATTGCGAAAATGCTTGGACAGACCAACCTAATCATTTTGCAGAAGATGTGGATGGAAATACTTTGGAGATTGAAAGAACTGTTGCCTTGGCGAATAAGTACCCTGAAATTGTCAAAATCATTGCCGTTGGTAATGAAGCAATGGTCAAGTGGGCCGCTAGTTATTATGTGCAACCTGGAGTGATCTTAAAATGGGTTACGCATTTGCAAGAGTTAAAAACAAAGGGTAAACTCTCGAAAGATATTTGGATTACTAGCTCTGATAATTATGCTGCTTGGGGAGGGGGCGGAAAAGAATATCACGTTGAAGATTTGGCAAAATTAGTAAAAGCAGTAGATTACGTTTCTATCCATATTTACCCAATGCACGAAACGCATTACTTTCCAGAATTTTGGGGGATTATGAAAGGAGAAGGAGACTTGTCCAAGGAAGAAAAAATTCATACGGCGATGCTGCGGGCAAGAGACTATGGGGTGGCTCAATATCATAGTACAGCTGCTTATCTTAAAAGCGTAGGGGTTGACAAACCCATCCATATTGGAGAGACCGGTTGGGCAAGTTCCTCCAATGGTTTCTATGGCGTGAATGGTACGAAGGCAACCGATGAATATAAAGAAGGAGTCTATTATTCCTTAATGCGAGAATGGACCAACAAAAATGGAATTGCCTGTTTTTATTTTGAAGCCTTTGATGAAATCTGGAAAGATGCCAATAATCCGGGTGGTTCAGAAAATCACTTTGGCTTATTTACTTTAGATGGAAGGGCTAAATATGCATTGTGGGATTTGGTGGATCAAGGCGTGTTTAAAGATTTGAGTCGAGGAGGGCAGGCTATTGGAAAAACGTATGATGGGAATAAGGAGGCATTACTAAAGGAGATTAAATTGCCACCTTCGAAGTAAGAATAATTAGTAATATTTTTAACCACATAAGTTCACATTAGTAGATTCACATAAGTTCAGATAGGAATAAAGTTCAAGAGCAAGTGTCAAGTACAAGTTCAAAAACTAGACGTTGACAAAATTTGTTTTTGAAAACTATAAATGCCAATTGCAAGTTAAACTTTATCCTACTGCCTCGCTTGCTTCGCAAGCTCGGCAAATTGGTTCTTTGGAGACAGCGATCTAAAAAAATGGTTTTAAAAAAACCATTTTTT
>CALJIQ010000549.1 GCA_937973995.1 uncultured Saprospiraceae bacterium | reverse complement strand
CTTGTGTAAAGCAGGATCGACTAGATTTTATTGATTTCAAGCCTAAAGATATTCAGACGACGGAAGAATTGTTAACCTATTTTGACCAATTGCTAACGGAAGCAAAACAGGCATTATTGGAAACACCAAATGAAGTGTTTGACCAAGAATGGTCTATGACGTATGGGGAGGAAATTCTTTTCACCTTACCCAAGAGACAAGTGGCAAGGATATTTTGCATGAATCATTTAGTCCATCATCGTGCTCAATTGGGAGTATATTTAAGATTATTAAACATTCCTGTTCCTGCTGCTTATGGACCTTCTGCGGATGAGGAAGCGGTACTATTAATAAAAGATTTTAATACCATCAAACTTTTTAATTCATGAATAAATTTTGGCAAATCTTAAAAGTACTCTTAGCGCTATTTATCATCTATGCGGGGGTACAACATTTTCTAAACCCAGATTTTTTCATGAAGGTGATTCCTCCCTTTTTAATGGAGATGGGTTTACCGATTGTTTATATATCAGGGGCTATCGAAATTGTGATAGGTATTCTAATGCTACTCCCAAAATATGAAGTAATAGGAACCTATTCCTTCTTCCTGTTAATGATTGCTTTTCTACCCTTACATATCGGAGATGTATTTGATGATACACCTTTTACGGGTACTCGGAATGCGTCCTATATTCGTTTGGTGATACAGTTTGTTTTGATTGGGGTGTTGTGGAAATTGCGGAATGTTTTGAAAGAAAAGAAACTTGTTTGAGGAAAATTATAAAACACCAATATTCTTATTAAACTGTTACATCTATTTTTATAAATAAAAATTATTACATGAAAAAGTGCTTAATTTTATTAGTTTCAATGATATGCCTTGGATACATATCTTGTACCGATGATGCGGTAGCAGATTTGCCAGACCCTGATACTAGAGTTATTTGGACGGGTGCAACTGTTACTTTTGAAAAAGCAGAAGAAGCAAGTCCAACCGAAGCCGCTAATCAAGATCGCTTAACGGATAATGTATGGCTCACTAGGGGGAATGCCGGCGGACAGATTTATAATGCAAAGAGTGAGAATACCTTTGATAAAAATAATAGTCCTGCGGGCACACAGTGGGCACTAGGGAATATTGATAATATTGATAACTTGAGTTTTAAATCGTTCCGAGATGCGATCAAACCAGAAGATGTAGTAGGGAAGAACTTAGTGCTCTTTTTAGTAGAGGATAATACGTTTTTAACTGTTAAATTTACCAAATGGTCTAAAGGTAAAAAAGGAGGCTTTGCCTATGAACGTTCCTCTCAATAACGCAATAAGAGACATTCATGAAAAGAACTTGGGAATTATCCGAAGAACGGTACTTTGGTATTGGGGTGTATCGTCCTAAAACTTGGGAAAATATCGGCACTTTATGGCGAACGGCTTATATTTATAAGGCCAGTTTTATTTTTGTGATAGAAGCCAAGTATCAAAAGAAAAGTAGCGATGTACTGAAAGTATGGTCAAAGATTCCACTCTTTCAATATGAGACCAGCGAAGCTTTTTTAGCAAGTGTACCTTATAGCTGTAAAGTGGTTGGGATAGAGTTAGATGACCGAGCAACTCCTATCAGAGACTACTCCCACCCAGATAGAGCCATCTATTTATTGGGTTCAGAAGACAATGGGATTCCCAAATCCTTAAAGAAAAAATGCCAGGAATTGGTCCGCCTACCTGGTTCTGTTTCATTGAATGTAGCGGTAGCGGGTAGTATTGTCGTATTTGATCGGATTAATAAGTTGAGTGGGTAGGAGGGATTTAAATTCAAGTACCGCTCCGCCTACTAAAAAAACCATACCATATATATGAAATTTATTAATTATTACTTGCTAATAAACAAAAAGTTGTTTAGTTTGCTATCCCTTATACGGATTATGATTTAAGTTCCTACGAGACAAGAAACCAACATTTACAGAACTTCCAAATTAAAGAAACACTATTCTATGATAAGAGCTATTATTGTCGAGGACGAACTTAATGGTCTGAATAATCTAAAGAATTTATTGTCTCTCCATTGTCCTGCCATTCAAGTGGTAGGGACGGCAGATAGTATTCAATCAGCCAATAAGTTAATAAAAGAATATAATAACCAGATCGATCTAGCTTTTTTGGATATCCAATTAAAGGATGGTTTGGTATTCCAAAGTCTAGACAATCTTTCTCGCATTAGCTTTGAAATCATTTTTGTTACTGCTTTTGATAAACATGCCATAGAAGCCTGTCGCTACAGTGCGATTGGCTATGTATTAAAACCAACCGACCCTGATAAATTGGTAGAGGCGGTCAATCGGATGCCTCCCTATTTTGGGCAGCATATCAATCAACGCTACGATCTTTTTAAGAAAAATTACAACCATCCGAATGCTTACGAAAAACTAAGTGTAGCGGCGGTAGATGGCATCCACTTCGTCCACATACGAGATGTCCAACGCCTAGAAGCGGAAGATAACTATACCCATATTTTTATGAAAGATGGAAAGAAGCTAACGGCTTCTAAAACCATCAAATGGTACGAAGATTTATTGGAATCTCTCAATTTTTACCGAGTCCACAAAAGCCATGTTATTAACCTTAACTACATGACTAAATACGTCAAAGGAGAGGGCGGCTTTATTGTGATGGAAGATGGGAAGGAGATTGATATTTCTCGCCGACGACGACCTGCGTTTATGGAGACTATGCGGAAATTGCAGCAGGGGATTTGAGTTGCGGGTTGCGGGTGAACGGGTTTGGGTTATCACCAGTTTTTGATGACGTAGTCTTTGAATTTGTTGAGTTTTCCTCCTAGCTTGTCGTATTCAAGTTCTAGATTTTTTGCTTCCCTTTGTAAATCAGGATATACTAGACCAATCTTTTTTAAGTGATTTACGGTTTCATTATTGCTAGAATGAGCATAGACTAGAAATTTCACGAAGTCTTTTTTATACATTCGCCTACCATAGCCTTCCACAATATTTGAATTAATAGAATCAGAGGAGCGTCTAATTTCAAATATAACCAATGCCAGAAAAAGAAAAATTAAAAGTAACCATACACCAAGCTTTGCAGCAAAAAGTGCAAAAGCAAATTTCTATCTTACAATCTGCTATCCAATCCTTAGAAGAATCTAGAAATAACGAAACCAAAAGTAGTGTAGGAGATAAGTACGAAACAGGCAGAGCGATGATGCAGCAAGAACTCTTTAGGAAGCAAGAACAATTACAACAGGCATTGGAACTAAAAATGCAATTGACGAGCTTAGACCCAACGAGCATTCATACTACGATTCAACTTGGAAGTTTAGTGAAAACCACACAAGGGCAGTATTATATCTCTGTAGGAGTAGGAAAAATAATACTAGGAGGAAATAGCTATTTCGCTATTTCTACACAATCTCCTTTAGGAAAGTTACTAATCGGAAAACAACAAAGAGAAGAAGTAGAATTCAGAGGAAAGAAAATTGGTATTGAGGAAGTGTTGTAGGAGAAAGACACAAAGCCGCATCGAAAAACGCTGCGTCTTTGCGTCTCTACGTTCCTTTTTTTTTATCCTAAAAGTGTCTGCAATTTCATTGCCACACTCATATCTCCATCTATCTTAATCTTACCACTCATTACGGCCATCATCGGATTTAAGTCACCAGCTGCTACCGCTGCTAAATCTTCTGGCGTGATACCGATCGTACAGTCCGCTTCTTTGTCTTCTGTTGTTACAACGTTACTGTCACCAGTACCGTCAATATGGATACAGCTATCTCCAAAGTTAAATTTAAGTGAACTGCCTAAGGGTTCAGCCGCAGCTGCTTTGCCTTCCATTTCTTTTACAATAGTGTCTAACATGATTGATTATTGATTATTAATAATAAATTATTGGGAGCGTGTTTGTTCTTTGTTATTAGGAGTGATTTTTAATGGAAAAAGTCACTTATTAAATGTTAATTTGGCGTTATGGCGTTATGGCGTTATGGCGTTATGGCGAGGGATGCGATTCTCGATAAGTAGCCACAATGCCATAAAGCCAAAATGCC
>CALJIQ010000548.1 GCA_937973995.1 uncultured Saprospiraceae bacterium | reverse complement strand
TATCTTTACAATAGATAATTTTCTTGACCGTTTTTTCTTGAAAGGATCTCTATGAAAAATACTAGCGTTTTTTTTCTATTGCTATTTTCACTGACACTTGCCTGCACGTATGTCCAACCTATCAAAGATGGATTGACTGCTTTTGATCGTAAACAATATGATAAGGCAATCCCCATGTTAAAAAGTGACTATAAAAAAGCGAAGTCGAAGTTAGATAAAGGAAAGTATGCCTTCATGGTAGGAGAGTCATACAAGTTGACCAATGAATCTGACAAAGCCATTGAATGGTATCGAACCGCTTATGATAATGGATATAGTGTAGATGCCTTGCAAGAATATGCCCAAGCCTTAAAGCGGACGCAACAATACAAAGAAGCCATTGCCGCCTTTAAAGAACTGGGTTTGGAAATAGGTAGCCCATACGAATATAAGCGAGAAATTCAGGGTTGTGAAATTGCCTTGAAGTGGTTGGAAGAAGGAGCGTATGAAGAATACACCATTGATCGAGCAAAATTCAATAGTGGGGCATTGGATTATTCTCCTACTATTTATTTGGGCAATGCCTTGGTGTTTGCTTCGGATAGAAAAGAAAGTACAGGAGAAGAAAAATATAATTGGACCGGTAGGGATTTTATGGATTTATTTATGGTTGATTTAAATTCTAATGAAATCAGTCCTTTTGATTCCCCTATTAATTCTTCTGATAACGAAGGGCCGGCTACTTTTAGTAGAGACTATAAGGAAGTCATTTTCACCCGATGCTTTGGCGATGAAAATAATGTGGCTTATTGTAAACTCATGAGCAGTACCAAAGAAGGAGAGAACTGGTCTAATCCTCAAGTCTTATCTTTTACGGAGCCAGAAATCAATTATATGCACCCTTCCTTGTCAGAGGATGGGAATACGCTTTATTTCTCCGCCAAACATCCCGACGGCTGGGGAGAATATGATATTTATGCGGTAGATAGAATTCAAGGAGAATGGGATGAACCTCGCTTACTCGGTCGGACCGTCAATACCATTGGCAACGAACGCTTTCCGTATATAGACAAGGATACCTTGTATTTTTCTTCCGACTTTCACAGTGGCATGGGAGGGCTAGATGTATTTAGAACGTATAAATATAAAAACGGCGATTGGACTCCCGTTTTTAATTTAAAAGCACCTATTAATTCAGGGGCAGATGATTTCGGATATGTAGTGGATTATAGAGCACCGATCGTTGAACCTAAGGTAATCCATAAAGGATACTTTACCTCTACTAGAGATGATAGCAAAGGACAAGATGATATTTATTCGTTTACTAGAATGGTGCCGCCACCGCCTCCTCCACCGCCGCCGAAAGATACCACGAAAAAGGAAAAGGAAATTGTATATACCATGGTATTGAAAGGGTACGTACTAGAGAAAATTTATGAAAATCCTGATAATCCAAATAGCAAAGTACTTGGTCGAAAACCGCTAAATGGGGCCAATATACAAATCACCTTAGGTGATGAAAGCGAGCGAACAAGAGTAGGAGAAGATGGCTTATTTGAAATCATCTTAGAAGAAGATGCTACGTATAAATTCCTTGCAACCATGGAAGGCTATTTGAGCAATGATGCAAAATTCTCTACCAAAAATATTGCTAAAGACCCTAAGAACCCTTCCCAAGAATTCTTAGTAGAAATCGAATTAGATAAAATCTTCAAGGATAAAGAAATTGTGTTGCAGAATATTTATTATGATTATGATAAATCTTTTATCCGCAATGATGCAAAACCAACTTTAAATGAACTAGCAGATATTTTACTACAAAATCCTGCTATCAATATAGAACTAGCTTCTCATACAGACTGTAGAGGGAAAGTTAATTATAACCAAGAACTTTCTCAGCGACGTGCCCAAGCCGCTGTTAATTATTTAATTTCTATTGGCATTGCCCCTGAAAGAATGACCGCAAGAGGCTATGGGAAAAATGCTTTACTAATTAATTGTGATTGTAATAATGGTTGCACGGAGGAAGAACATCAAGCGAATCGTCGTACTACTTTTAAAGTTATCAATTAACTCAAGTTGCCAGTAACTTGAATCAAATTTCAAATTTCAAAACAAGCGTTTCTGAAGCGTTTGTCATTTGAATTTGGAGCTTGGAATTTATTAAAAATGGAACACCTAAAATACCCGATCGGTAGGTTTGAAAAGCCGACAATCATTACAACCGAATACGTTCAGAATTGTATTCACGAAATAGAGTCGTTGCCAACGCTTATGAAAGAATTGGTAGCACCGCTTTCAGACGAAACTTTACAAAAAACTTATCGTCCGGAAGGCTGGACCATACGCCAAGTAGTGCATCATGTATTTGATAGCCATGTCAATGCTTTTATCCGCTTTAAGTGGACTTTAACAGAAGAGAATCCAACTATCAAAGCATACCATGAAGACCGTTGGGCGAAGTTACCTGACTATGACGGAACTCCTGTGGTCGTGTCTTTACATGCTTTGGCAGGATTGCATTTTCGTTGGTCGGTGTTGTTGCGAGCTCTTTCAGAGGAGGATTTTAAAAGAACCTTTTTCCATCCTGAAAGCAAAAAAAATTATAGTTTAAATGATATGGTCGGGCTATACGCTTGGCATGGGAAGCATCATTTAGAGCATGTTAAAATTGCTCTAGGAGCTTAATTAAAAAGTTGTACTCTTTGCCTAGACCAAGAATTATAGCTGTAAATACTCGCTTTCTGTTAGACCAACGGTTAGAAGGAATTGGTTGGTTTACTTATGAAACGTTACAGCGATTGGTTAAATGGCATCCAAACGATCAATTTCTTTTCTTTTTTGATCGCCCTTACCACGATCGTTTTGTCTTTGCGGATAATGTTACGCCTATTGTATTATCTCCTCCTGCCCGTCATCCTTTTTTGTTTTATTGGTGGTTTGAATTTTCTATACACCGAGCCTTAAAAAAATATAAAGCGGATGTCTTTATCAGTACGGATGGTTTTCTATCCCTAAGGACAAAAGTGCCTACGCTATTGGTCATTCACGATATTGCTCATGTGCATTTTCCCAACCAAGTGAAATATCTTGAGCAAAACTATTACAATTACTTCCTACCTAAATTTGCCCACAAAGCTGCTAGAATAGCTACGGTTTCCGAATATTCCAAACAGGATATACACCAACAATACCAAGTCCCCTTAAACCAGATTGATGTGGTCTATAATGGGGCTAGAGCAGATTTTAAACCACTTTCTACCCAAAAGCAATTAGCCACCAAAGACAAATATGCAGAGGGGGAAGATTATTTTTTTTACGTAGGGGCAGTTCATCCTCGCAAAAATGTTCATCGTTTGATTGCAGCGTTCGATCAATTTAAAGTAGCTACGAATGCGCCTTTGAAATTATTAATTGGGGGCAGGTGGGCTTGGCAAACAGGCCAAGTACAAGAGGCTTATCAAAATGCCCATCACAAAAAAGATATTACATTTTTAGGCTATCTCCCTGACGAGGAAGTACCCCTTTTGATGGCTAGTGCTTTTGCTTTTACCTATATCTCTAATTTTGAAGGATTTGGTATTCCACTCCTAGAAGCCATGTATTGTGGCATCCCTGTCATCACCTCTAATGTTTCTTCTATGCCCGAAGTGATAGGAGAAGCCGGAATATTAGTGAACCCTGATTCTATTCCTTCTATTGTCACAGCGATGACGAGCCTTTATGAAAATATAGATTTACGACAAGAACTGTCCACTAAGACTAAACTCCAACGTCAAAAATTTAGTTGGGATTTGACAACGAAGCGATTGGAAGACAGTATAAATAGGGTAATTGAGAATTGAGAATGAAAAATTGAGAATTACCTAACAATAATAGTAACTGACTAGGTATTGTGGTTTTATGGTGTTTTGGTCTTATGGTCCGCTACCTTAAATCGAAAATTGAGTCGCTATGCGATCATTTTTTTGAAATGGATGGCTTACCAAAATACCACAACACCAAAATACCATAAAACCTAATGAATTATCAATAAACTAATATGTTCAAAACCAACGAATACTTTGAAGGAAAAGTAAAATCCGTCGCTTATAAAAATGAAAGTGGCAACTATACCATTGGGGTAATGGATGATGGAGCCTATGAATTTGGTACCTCTTCTAATGAAGAAATGACCGTTGTGAATGGCACACTAGAAGCCTTGCTGCCAGGGGAAAGCGAATGGAAAGTGTATCCAGCAGGCAGCATCTTTCAGGTACCTGCTAATGTGAAATTTAAAGTGCGAGCAAAGGGTGTTACTTCTTATCTCTGCCGATATTATTAATTTAGTCTCAGGTCATTGGACATTGTCATTAGTCGCTAGGCAATGACCAATGACTGCTGGCCAATGACCAATGACCAACAAAATGCTACAATTCCAAAACCCGACCTTCGAGGAAACGAGTACGAAAGAATGGATCGTCACCAATGGCATCGGAGGTTATGCCTCTAGTTCTATTATTGGTGCCAATACCAGACGGTATCACGGATTGCTCGTAGCGGCCCTCAACCCTCCTACCCAACGCACCGTATTGGTATCCAAAATAGAAGAATCTGTTTCCCTACAAAGAGATACCCATATTGAGTTTTCTACCAACCAATATCCAAGTGTTGTCCATCCACAAGGGTTTCAGTATTTGAAGCAATTTCAGCGTTCGCCGCTTCCTAAAATGACCTTTCAAATAGGTAGTCAGCAAATTAGTAAGACGGTCTTTATGGTCTATCACTCTAATACGACCGTTGTAGAATATGAAAATCTTGGAGATGCGACCATCCAACTCAATCTACTACCTTTCTTTCTACATCGGGACTATCATAGCTTGTTTAAAGAGGACGAAAAATTTGATTTCTACTATGAGCAACAGCATAATGTATTGAAAATTCATTCCCATTATGGAAGTAATCCTTTATATGTAAAATTTTTCAAAGGAACCTTTACCGAAAATAGAGCTTGGTTTAAAAATTTTGAATATTCTAGAGAAGAATATAGAGGCTTAGATTTTCAAGAAGATACTTATGCATTAGGTAGCATTCAGTACACTTTAAATCCAGGAGAAAAAGCCCATTTGTTTTTTACAACAGAGGAGAACATATTAGAGAATAATCCTAGTCGCTTAAAGCAACAGACTATTAAACGAATTAAAACATTAAACCCCAATACGTCTAATTCATTTTTAAATGATCTATCTATTGCTGCCGACCAAGTAATTGTAAAACGGGCTTCCACCAATAGTCATACGATTTTAGCGGGCTATCATTGGTTTACAGACTGGGGGCGAGATACCATGATTGCTATGCGCGGGCTATGTATCGCCACTGGAAAAAAAGAGATTAGCAAATCTATTCTCACCACCTTTTTTAGCTACTTGAGTGAAGGAATGCTACCCAATCGCTTCCCCGATAACGAAGGAGACGAAGTAGAGTACAACACGGTAGATGCCACCTTATGGCTATTTACTGCCTTATACGAATACTATCAGAAATTTAAGGATAAAGCCTTTCTAAAAAAATATTTTGACCAACTAACAGATATCATAGAATGGCATTTAAAAGGAACCCGTTATAACATTCACTTGACGAAAGAAGGCTTTTTACATGCAGGTGAAAAAGGGGTGCAGTTAACTTGGATGGATGCCAAAGTAGGAGACTTTGTAGTCACCCCTCGTCAAGGTTGCCCTGTGGAGATTCAAGCACTTTGGTACAATGCTTTAAAAATGTACGAATATTTTGCGGATGAGATCAAGAAAGACCCTAAGAATGTAATTGTAAAAACAGCAACGGACGTCAGCAAAAAATTGAAAACTAATTTTGCGAACTACTTTTACAATGAGAAGGGCTATTTAAATGATGTCGTTCTCCCAGGTGAGATGGTAGATGAAACGATCCGCCCCAACCAAGTATATGTCATCAGTCTGCCCTTTTCATTGCTAACCAAGGCACAAGAAACATCCGTCATAAAAAACATTCAGCAATATCTCTTCACCCCTTACGGTTTAAAAACGCTCAACAAAGAGCATACGGATTTCAAATCTATTTACCGTGGTGGTCAGTGGGCACGCGATACCGCATACCACCAAGGTACCATCTGGCCCTTTTTACTAGGCGACTATTATCTGGCTTATTTGAAAGTAAATAACCACACAAAAAAGGCAAAAAAAGAAGTAAGCCAGCATTTGAAAATTTTGGAAGATCATTTTTACCAAAACGACTGTATTCACGGTATATCTGAGATCTTTGATGGACAAAACCCTAAGCAGGGAAGAGGAACGATACAACAGGCTTGGTCTATAAGCGGAATTTTACAAACGATTATTTGTGGAAATTTATATTAAAAAAATATATATTTTCAAATGCTAAAAATTGCCAACTAAAATTTTTATTAATCCTTTCAATTTCTTATATTTACGACTCCGTGAATAAAGCGGTTTACTTAGAGAAACTACTCGCCTAAAAAGTAATTCAACATACTTTTTTTGATTCCCTGTTTATAAAAACCATCTATCAAGTACCGCACGACCTTTGGTTAACTCAAATAACTCCGTAGCGTCGATGTTCTGCTACATTCCTATTTTAATAATCTACATACTACCAAGTAACTCCTTAAAGTGCCAGGGTTACATCTCCTCTACAAGTTTGGTGCTGTAGAGTTAGTTTATTATTCAATTTTTCTAAAACAAATTTTATGAAAATTCAGAAGAACAAATTCATTAGCCGCCTAAGAAGTGCTTCGAATTTGTCAAAAGAACAAGCTGAGGATGTTTTCCGAATTTTATTGGAAGATGGCCTAACTACCTCTACCGAAGTTGCCAAAACTATTGAGGTAATCAAAGAAGTGCCCATTGAAATTATAAAAACAATAGAAGTTCCACGGGAAATAGAAGTGATTCGAGAAGTACCGGTCGTAACCTACCGAGAGGTACCGGTAATAGAACGAGTAGAAGTTGTTAAAGAAATACCTGTTGAAATAATAAAGGAAGTAGAGGTCATCAAAGAGGTAGAGGTCATCAAAGAAATACCTATTGAAGTGATTAGGGAAATCACGAAAATAGAACAGATAGAGGTCATCAAAGAGGTACCTGTTGAAGTAATAAGGGAAGTAGAGATATTCAAAGAGATACCTGTCGTTAAGGAAGTGCCTATTGAGGTAATTAAGGAGGTAGAGGTCATCAAAGAAATAGAAATAATAAAAGAGGTCCTTATTGAAGTGATGAAGGAAGTGGAAGTCATCAAGGAAGTAGAAGTGATTCGAGAAGTACCCGTAGAAATAATAAAGGAAGTGCCCGTCCTTCAAGAAGTGGAGGTCATTAAAGAGGTACCCGTAGAAGTCATCAAACAAGTAGAAATAGTAAAGGAATTTGCCGTTAATAAAGAAATTCCTATTGAGGTAGGTAGAGAGATAGAAATAATTAAGGAAATAGAAGTCATCAAAGAAGTGCCGGTAGAAGTAATTCGAGAAATAGAGGTCATTAAGATAGTGGAGGTTATCAAGGAAGTACCAATTGAGGTCATACAAAAAGTGCCTGTTATACAAGAAGTGGAAGTAATAAAAGAAGTGACGGTAGAAGTAGTACATGTAGAGCACAAGGTGAATACCGTAGAAGTGACAAAAGAAATAACGGTACCTGTCACTACAACAGTGGAGCGATTAAAAGAAGTACAATCAACAAAAGAAGTAGCTGTACCAGTGGTGCAAGTTGAGCATAAGTTGAATACCGTAGAAGTGACTAGAGATGTTGCCGTTCCTGTGCATACAAAAGTTGAATCTATTAAGGAAGTAGAGGTAGTTAGAGAAGTGCCAGTAGAAGTAGTGAGAGAGATACAATCCGTGAAAGAAGTGATACTAACGAAAGAAGTACCTATTGAGTTGATTAGAAATACGGAAACGATCAAGCCAATAGAAGTTCGTACGGAAGTTCCTATCGAATTATACAACGAAATAGAAGTCATCAAAGAAGTACAGGTGGTGAAAGAAGTACCTGTAGAGATCATCAAAGAAGTCACTAAACTAGAACATGTAGAAGTCATCAAAGAAGTGCCTTACGAAGTCGTAAAACATGTAGAAGTAGTGAAAGAAGTGCCTGTTTTAAAAGAGGTTCCAATTACTGTACTGAAGCAAGTAGAAGTGGTACGACCCATAGAAGTGATCAAAGAAGTGCCGATAGAAATAATTAAAGAAATACAGATAGCACATGAAGTAATTAAGGAAGTACCAGTAGAAGTGATCAAAGAAATAGAAGTAATTCGAGAAATAGAGGTGGAGGTTATTAAAGAAATAGAAGTAGAAAAAGAAGTGGTGAAACAAGTAGAGGTCATCAAAGAAGTGCCAGTAGAAGTCATCAAAGAAGTAGAAGTAGTCAAGGAGGTAGAAGTAATTAAGGAAGTACCCGTGGAAGTAATCAAAGAAGTACATGTTACTAAAATAGGGGAAGAAGTACAGCGAAATGTAAAAGAAGAGGCAGGTAGAAAATATCGCTCTGGCAAAGAACGAATGATAAGAACTGGTAAAAAATATACCGCTCCTACTTATATCGAAGAGGATGAGTATCAAGTAACTGAAAAGTATGTTAAAAAAGAAATAACAGTAGCACCTGAAATTGAAGTGGTTTCAGAAGAAGTAAGCGTTGCTCATAGTTTCACAGAAATTGATGCCACTCCTATTCCTGAAGTGATAGAAGAGGTAGAAATAGTTAAAGAAACAATCGTCGTTAAAGGAGGGGATCCTGAATGGGATTTGGAACCAGAAAAAGTTTATAGAGGAACTCCTGAAACGGTACTTACGGAAACAGTTTCCAAAGAAACAATCGTTACGGAACCAGTTGCTAAAGAAACAGTAGTTACAGAAACAACTGCTGGAGAAATTGATGAAGAAATAGCTTTTTCCTCTAAAACTATTGCTGGTTCAGCTGCCTTAGGTACCATTGCTGGTATCAGTACTAGTTCTGAAAAAGTATCCACCACTTCAGAAACAGAAACTGCTAGTAGTGCGGTTACTTACTCAACAGGTAGATCAGCGAATGAAGTATATTCAGAAGAAGTTTATGGTTTAAAATCCAATAATTTACAAATAGTAGAAGGGATCGGTCCTAAAACAGAAAAATTGCTACACAAGGCAAATATTCTTACTTGGAAACAGTTAGCAGATACTCCTATTACGAAATTAGAAAGAATCTTAAAAGATGGCGGAAATAAATTCCGTTTACAAAATCCAGCTACTTGGCCGATGCAAGCTAGTTTAGCAGAGAAAGGAACGTGGGAAGACTTAATTGCAGCACAAAAAAGTCAAGAATTAGGCGGAGAAGCTGATAATAATTCAAAATTGGAAAACATTTTGAATAAGTTAGGAAAACGATAGTAAAGTTACTATAAAGCAGAAAATCGGTATCAACTTTTATTGATGCCGGTTTTTTTTATTAATTAGTTGCATAGTACAACTATTTAATATTACATTTGTTGTATGAAGCAACTAATAATTTCTATCGAGCAATTCCGGATAACCCTTCGCCTATTCGAAAGAGCTATCGAGCGAATGAATCAATCTAACTGTTGTTTAGGGATTAATATACCGCAATGCCATACGATTATGGAAATAGGTTTAGCGGAAGCTCTTTCTGTTAATGAATTAGCAGAGAAGATGATTTTGGATAAGAGTACCGTGAGTCGGCAAGTGGAAAAATTGGTTCAAGAAGGTATTATTGATCGTATTCCTAGCCCTAAAGATCGTAGGCGGGTTCATATTTCTTTGACCTCAAAGGGAAAGCAAATTTACAAAACTATGAATGACTCCATGAACGAGCAATTTCAAACTGCTTTTCAAAAAATCTCCAAAAAGGATTTAGCAATCTTTCTACAAGTATTTCATCAAATCACTCGATCTCTACCTTAACTGAAGCTTCCAGCTTGAAAGTTCTTGGACATAAAAAAAGAAACAATCAATCAGATCAGTTCTTCACTGTTTCATTAATTCTGTCTAAGAACTAACTAAAGTCTAATAACACATAAAAAAGTAATCATGAGTAGCAAAAAATATTTTGAAACCATTGCCCAAGATTGGGACAACATGCGAACCGGTTTTTTTCCTACTAGCGTAAGAGAAAAGGCAATTGCTGAAATGGTACTCCAACCTAATATGCAAGTAGCAGATATTGGGGCGGGCACAGGATTCCTAACAGAAGGTTTAGCCCATCTACCCATCCAAGTCACCGCCATTGATGAGTCCAAAAAGATGTTGGAGGTGATGAAGCAAAAATTTAAAAATAATACCAACATTAAATACCTAATATCTGAATCTGAAAACATACAACTAGCAGATAATTACTTGGACTATGCCCTAGCCAATATGTATCTCCACCATGTAGAACGACCTGCCATATCTATTGCTGAAATATACCGCACTTTAAAACCAGGCGGTAAATTAATCATCACGGATTTAGATAAACACGATTTTGAGTTCCTCGTTACGGAACAGAATGATCGTTGGATGGGATTTGAACGTTCGGATATAAAGCGGTGGTTTGAAGAGGCAGGTTTTACAAAAGTGAAAATTGACTGTGTCAATGCCAACTGCTGTGCGGATTCTTGTAGTACAGATGCTAGTGCGGAGGTTAGTATTTTTATCGCTTATGGAGTAAAATGAAATTTGCTCGGCGACTAGTGTCGCCTCGCAATAGGTTTCTTTAGCGGCAGCGATTTAAAAAGCGTTTTTTCAAAAAACGCTTTTAAATCGCTGCCACTAAAAGAACCTCACTGCCGAGCTTGCGAAACAAGCGAGGCATAAAATAGAATTTTGAAACAGTCACAAGCTACCCTCCCTTAATCAGTTCTAATAATTCATCAGCAGATAACTTCCCACTACTATCCGTTCCTTCCAATAAGCTATCTGCCAAGTCCCGCTTATGTTCGTGTAATTTTACAATTTTTTCTTCAATAGTATTTTCGGTAATTAGACGATAGATCGTAACAGGGCGAGTTTGTCCAATACGGTGCGCTCGGTCAGAGGCTTGATCTTCTACCGCAGGATTCCACCAAGGGTCCATGTGGATGACATAATCGGCAGCAGTTAAATTTAATCCCACACCGCCAGCTTTTAAACTAATTAAAAAGACATCGCCTTCTCCTGCTTGAAACGCGTCTATGCGAGTTTCTCTTTTCTTTAAAGGAGTGGAACCGTCTAAATATTGATAAACGATCTGTTCTTTTTGAAGATGCTGCTCAATGATTTTTAAATGTCCAACAAACTGACTAAAAATTAAGGCTTTATGCCCATTAGCTAATAATTCGCCTAATACTTCATCAAGTAATTGTAGTTTGGAACTTTCAATGGCAACAGAAGCCGTAATCAATTTTGGATGACAGCAAGCTTGGCGCAGGCGAGTGATTTCTGCTAATATCTGAAATCTTTTTTGAGGGCCTTTTTCCTCACTATTAGCCAAATTATCCACGGCCCTTTGCCGCAAGGCTTCATAAAAGGCGACCTCCTCTTTGGAAAGGGTGACACTCAGCGTGATTTCTGTTTTGCTAGGTAAGTCTTTTAATACTTCATCTTTTTTACGTCGTAGGATAAAGGGCTGAATGAGTCGTTTCAAAGACTCCCTTGCAAAAGGGTCTTTATTTTTTTCAATCGGTAGCGCAAACTTTTCTTGAAAAGATTTTAAAGACCCTAACAAACCTGGATTGAGAAAATTAAAGAGGTTCCAGAACTCCCCTAGGTGATTCTCTATGGGCGTACCCGTAGTGATTATTTTAAATGCCCCTTGTAATTCCATTGCTGCTCTGGAACGTTTAGCTGTTCGATTTTTGATCGCTTGTGCTTCGTCTAAGATAATGGTAGAGAACATCTTATCTTGAAGTAAATCAGAAGCCTGTTGTAATAATCCATAGCTACAAATGAGTACATCATTTTCCTTTAGTTGATAAATCGCCATTCGACGATTGCCAGGTCCAAAAGGAATAGCAGTAAGACTAGGGGCAAATTTTTCTATTTCTTTTCGCCAATTACTGGATACAGAAGCAGGGGCAACTACCAATGATGGTCCCTTGACGCCTCTAGCTACCAAGACCGCCAAGGCTTGAATGGTTTTCCCCAAGCCCATATCATCCGCCAAGCATGCTCCCACTCCCCAATCCGCTAATTGGCAAAGCCAATGATAGCCCTCTAACTGATAGGGACGCAAAGTAGCTTTGAAGGAAGCGGGGACTTCGGGCTTAATCGTTCGGATATTTTTTATCCTTTTCAGATGCGCCTTCCAATTCGCATCTGCCTGTAATACGCCTAATTCTTCTGACCAATCTTCAATAGATAAGGCAGCTAATGGGTTGAGCTGCATATGGCGACCATTCTTATTGAGGAGGGTATTTAATTCTGCTAATCTAGCTCGAAAATTTTGGGTGAGCGCCACAAATTGTCCATTGGATACTTCGATGTATTGTTGATTTTTATTCAACTCCATCAAGTCCAATAAATGCCGCATATCCATCACCATTTCATCGTGAATCTGTAATTGCCCAGAAACACCAAACCAATCATTATTGCGATCAATACGCATGGATAATTGATCCAAACCTAGGGTATTGGTCAACTTTATTTTTTCTCCTTTAGGCCATTCAATAATGACTTTTCCTTCTACTTTCAATGGCTCTAATTCTAGTAAAATATTCAAACAAGTATTGACTTCTTCAAAGGTATATTCCCCGTCAATCGCTTGAATCATTTCTAAGGAGGGACAGCCAGCTTTAACGACCTGAAGGTTATCTTGCTCTAGCACTAGATTTCTGTGAATAGCCGTTTTGACACCCTCTACATTTTTCACAAATACCGTTCGCCCTATACCGGGCTTAAAGTAAGGTGGGTTAGCCTGTAAAGGTTTGGTGAAAAATTCTAATTTAAACCCATCTCCAAAAGGTAGTAAATGAGCATGGATGGTTGCATCTCCCTCTATTTGAACGACTTCCTCGTCATCTCCAAAAACGGCAGATTGAACATCTATTAAACCTGTTACATTAGAAATAGCCTCCAATACTTGCTCTTTGGCTTCTTTGGGTACTTTTAATCTTCTGCCGATAATATCGGCTACCTGATCGTGCTCAGGCAAGATGTCGAGTAGGATATATCGAGTAGGTGTTTCCCTAATTATTTGAATACCTTGTCGCTGAATGGGATAGGCAAAATAAAACTCAAAATGCGCTTCTTTTTCATCTATCAACAGCTCTGGCTTTTTTTCAATTATTTCAATAGGAATAGCTGGCAAATCATATCTAAATAGATAAGGATGACCTGCCATTTTTTGAATAGCCTCTTTAAAATTAAATTCATATTCCGTTGCTCCATAATAACCATAGCTATTGGTTTTTATTTCCGAAGCAATGCGGTGGTCTTGGGAAGACATACATTCTAAGTCTGCTTGAATCAATCGCTTTAGTGCGATATTTCTCCCTTTTGACCATTTCCCTCCTTTGGTACGGGTTTGTTCTTTGGGCTGGATGAGTTCATTTTCTATATCCACCAGCCAAATGAGGCGGGTTAATTTATCCGCCGACTCCACCTGATTAGTGGGTGTAATGGTAGTTAAGGCGTCCAATGCTCGTTCCCATTTCTCCACTACTTTAATGGTGTGAATAATACTTTTGAAATGGGTCGTTTGGCTAAGTTGTTGCGTAACGGATTCATACTGACTAATTTTACTAGCATCCGTTTCTCCCTCTAATAAAAGATAAGCTATTTCCATTTGAAACCACTGATACCCTGTCAACTTTGCTTTCTCATAAAGTGCCTTTAAATTGTCTAACTCCTGAATAGAAAGGGCTTCTCCCATCCAGTATTTTACCATCCCTTTCATCACTTGGTCAAAACTAGAATGAGCGGGGATAGCCATTAAATTTCCAGCAGTCGAATAATCATTTTGGAGGTAGGCAATTAGCGCATTTATATACGTATAACAATTCCCAAATCGTCCTCCTTTGGCTAATTGACTATAGTGAGCAATAATAGAGTAATCCGCTTTTTTTCCTCTTTTCAATAAAGCTAATAGATAAAATGGTCCTGCTGCTTGATAAAAATAAATGTTCTTTTTTCCACTAGCTTTTTGCAAACTAGTCAATGCTTTTTCAAATAAACTAATAGCATCATCATTATCGCCCATCAAATAGGCCACCCATGCCATTCGGGCATAGTTCTTAAAATAAATATCATTGCCTTTTGTCTTTCCTTGAAAAATAAAGATATTTCCTAGCAAGGCTCGATAGCGTTTCCCAAGATTGGTATTTTGTTCAATCTGTGGATGAGATTCCAAGTATTGCACATAGTCATCAATCGGTTTCAATTGATTGATATTGGAGAAAACAATATTCTCTAATGCAATGTGTTGAAAGTCTTCTGGAAAGGATTGAATAAGGGCAGGGTCAAAAGGGTCTTCAAATAAATAGGCAAGTGCGTTAGTAGCAGTTAATTGATCGGGATAATATTGATTGATGGTCTCTAACCAATTCTTAAATTGTATTTCCTCCTTTTGTAAAATCGCAATTTGTAATTCTCGAATACATACTTGAAAATTGCGAGGCTTGCGCATCCAACTCCGCTCCTTGGCAGGCAGCACTTCTCGAATGGCCATTACAAATAAGGGAAATCTATTGTCTTCGCTGGCAGCTTGTAGCAATAGTTTTTCCTGCTCTTCATGGCAGAAAATGGTGGACATGCTTTCTGCTTGTAACCATTGTTTATCATTTAAATTATAAACCAGTCTTTCTACTTCTCTAAGGGTAATGGACCGACCTGCATGATTGTAAATATTGGCACTCTTTAAAATTTTATGAAAGTTGCTGGCAGACACGGCCTCATAGCAAGTAGCCAATACTTTTAGTAGGTCTTTTTCTACTCTACTAAGTAAGTTAAATCGTCGGTTAAATTCTTGATTTTGTCCTTGCAAACCGCTTGGTTGGTTAATTTTGAGCAATCTTGCAAAGTTAGGGATATTCTTATTGAGCTAGTAGGCTTAGATTTTTTTATTTCGCTAATATCGCAAAGGTTGTTCCATTGATCTATTGATCTATTGTCTCATTGATCTATTGTCTCATTGATCTATTGTCTCATTGATCTATTGTCTCATTGATCTATTGTCTCATTGTTGAGTCCACTCTAAAAAGTCAATTTTGAGGAAAAGCCTGAATACTTACATTATTTTTATCTGTATCTGTATAATATTTTGATTTTCAGTATTATATAGATATGCCAAATTTTTAAAATTTGGTATATCTCGCTCAAAATGACTTTTTAGAGTAGACTCAACAATGGAACAGTAGAACAGTAGAACAATGGAACAGTAGAACAGTAGAACAATGGAACAGTAGAACAGTAGAACAATGGAACAGTAGAACAATGGAACAGTAGAACAATGGAACAGTAGAACAATAGACTCACCGCTCCCGAAACATCATAATCGTCTTATAAATAAAGGGTATCAAGGTGAGTATGACAATACCCATAATGATCAAATGAAATTTATCTTCCGCCCAAGGAATCCCTCCTAGTAAATACCCTCCTACTACAAAAATTAAAATCCATGCAGCCCCTCCAATCACATTATAGGTAGTATAAGTGGCTACATTCATGTGAGAAATACCTGCTACA
>CALJIQ010000547.1 GCA_937973995.1 uncultured Saprospiraceae bacterium | reverse complement strand
TAAGTAGTCTGACAAAAATAAGTTAACAACTTTACTTTTCAGTTGATTGATTATTAATTACTGATTATTAGCTAATTAGGCGTGTTCAGTAGCGTCTGGAAAATAATTAATAATCAATAATTAATAATGTCACACTACTTAGTTTGTAAACGAATAAACAGTTAAACAAATAAACGATTCAAGCATTTTCGGTAATTTATCCCGTCCGCAGTTTATTAATTCCCCATTACTATGAAACTACTAAACAAAAAAGAAATCAAGAACATACAAGGCTTAACCAGCTACATATTATTATTATGGTTGCTTTTTTTGCAAGCAGATGTTTATGCTTGCCTCCAACCTGTCACGATCAACGATCGCATAGATGGTGCTACACAAATAGCCGTGGGGAGGGTCATACAAGCCACTGCCCAATGGGATACAGAAAAGAAAAATATCTATACGATTTATACTTTTCAAAGTAATTCCTTTCTCAAGCAAAGCACTAATTTTCAATATGTCGATATTGTTATTCCAGGGGGCGTTATAGGGGACGAAGCTCAAATTATGAGTCCGAGTATAGAGTTACTAATCAACCAAGAATACTTGTTTTTCTTAACCCCCTCTTCCACCTCTTTAGAAAAAACTGCCACACCAATTCATCCTTCTTATGAATTGTATGGGTACGTACAAGGCAGCCTTCCTCTTACCGATGGTAACTTCCAAGATTTTTTTGGCAGCAAACCCATAGGCTACGCTACCTTAGTAGAGTATATAAAAAAAAGAACGGGGTTTGATCCTATTCAAATAGAACCTACCCTACCGAATCAAGCTATTCCCATACGACGATCTAGTAGCTATCAGAGCAATATCAGAAGCACTATTTCCTTAACTGACGGGAATGGTATTCCTACTAATATTTTTTATGCTGGTCGGATAGAAAAGGAATACCACATGAAAATTTCGGGCAGTGGATTTGGTTTTGAATTAGGTACGATTCTATTTTCTAATAGTGATAATGGCGGGCAAAATTTAATTACACTAACTAATGACTCTGACATTGTAAGCTGGACAGATACGGAGATTGAGGTTAAAATACCACTTGCCGCAGGATCGGGAATAATGCAAGTGGTCGATGCCAGCAATGCGTTGATAGGAGAACAAAACATAGAAATATCATGGACTATTAAGCCCATATACAGCACCTATAAAAACTTTACAGTTCCTACTAGACAGTATATCAATTTTATTGATAATGATGGCCAAGGAGGATACACATTAAAGTATAATACTCCGTCAGGGTTGGGTACTAATGAAGCTGCAAAAGCTGCTTTTGAAAGAGCTTTATCTACATGGCACTGTGCAACGGGGGTCCACTTTACTACAAGTACCGAGCATACAAATGAAGGTCCTGCAAAAGATGACATTAGCTCCATCATGTTCCAAGCAGCCATCCCACTAGGAGTAGTAGCGATGACCTCTTCTAGATATAAAGCTTCTGGTAGCACCAATTGTGATTTGTACAATACGACTTGGTATTTAAGAGAGTTTGATATGCAATTTGCGCATCCTGATAATATGCTTCCGGGTCTATCTTGGAGTTTTGAAACCCATCAGGCCACATCGGAACAATTTGATTTTGAGAGCATTGCACTTCATGAATTGGGTCATGCACATGGACTAGGACATATTAATGATCCTAGAAGTAGCATGTATTATTCTATCGAAAATGGCAAGACTAAACGGTCCCTCACTAATAGAGAAGTAGAGGCTGGTTTATATCAAATGGAGCGCAGTAAAACAGAGAATTGCATTAGTTCAAAATTACCGATGCATGTTCATTCTGGTTTCTGTGAAGACCAACTAGTCCCCAATGCAACCGCCAGAGTAAAAGTTTTACTAGAAGGTTTTTATGACGAAGACAATTTAAAGATGAGAACCAATCTAGCAGAAAATAATTTACTCCCTTTACAACAACCCTTTCACTATCCACCTTTTAATTATTTTGGTTCTGAACAACTCACCAGTTTGCCCTCCAATATGGTAGATTGGGTGCTCATCAGAATGAGAGACGGGAATGACTTTAATACCATCCTTTGTGAAAGAGCCGCTATATTGCGTTCTGACGGAATTGTGCAAATGGTTAATGGAGCGGAAAACATTCAATTTGATTGTGTCAATGCGGGGAACTATCATGTCTCTATCACCCACAGAAGTCATCTATCTGTTGTCACCAAAAATCCGCAAAGCCTTAGCTTATCCGATCCAATTATTGATTTTACTAAATCCACCAGTTCGGCTTTTGGAGAAGAACAATTGAAAGCACATGGAAATCTAACCTTCCTATATAGTGGTGACTTTGATTGCAATGGCGTCATCAACAACAAAGATTATAATGTTTGGAAAATCAATGGAGCGGATATAAATGTTTACTCTTCCGCTGATGCAGACGGCAATGGGATTATTAGTAGTTTGGATTATAATCTTTGGAAATCTAATCGGAGTAAAATTGGGGTGATTAATGAAAATTAGATAACTGAATTGGCATTGTGGTTTTGTGGCATTTTGGCGTTTTGGTGAGGTTTTCCGTTACAAAAAACGGATGGAATTTTAATCCTATTATTCCCGAAAGTTACCCTACCTATTTCCCAAACACATTTGTTACGACAAAACCATGAGTTTACTCTAACTCCACCATTACCGTTATTTTATCGCCTCATTATCACATAGACATACCTAATCCAATCCAATCCAATCCAATCCAATCCAATCCAATCCAATCCAATCCAATCCCTTCATATGACTGAAGAAATATATCCCTAACCCATTACAGGTAGGTTAAGAAATTTGCTTGGAAAAAAACCAAGTTTATGATTTGAAAAAACTTGAATCAAATTATCCTAATTGTAATGTTTTGCGTACCTAGGGCTTCGGCAATAAATAACCTACCCACATAGGTATTTCTCGCAAAGGATCGCTAAGGTTTCGCAAAGTACGCTAAGTTAGATAAAAGGTCTAGCTTTGCGTACCTTAGGAATGATAAACAGTTCAACTAATAAACAATTAAACAGTATTGTAAAATCACTTTTTTATCCCGTTCCAAGTATAATTTTGTTTTTAACATAGGGTATTTTTTGTTATAATTTAATTAATCTTACCTTAATGGTGAACGGTTACAGATCATTAGACGCTTGTCGGTGGACGAGTTAACAGTATGCAAAAGATGATGGATTAAAGACGAATGATTTGCAATTTGCTTACTTTATTGGCAACTTTGGATATTTAGAACCATAATTTTCTTTTCAATCAATTCCGTATGAAATTTTTACTCTCTACTTTTCTCTTTATTAGCACATTCGGATTATTAGTGGCACAAGATCAAGCCACGAGCATTCGGGTGTATGAGATACTTCAAACTAAGTGTGCTAACTGTCATAGCAATGGTAATCCTAGAGCAGGGTTAGACTTAGAAGGTTCTGGAAACACCTTGTTAGAAAAAGCAAATGCGGTATATAAAAATATAGTAGGTGTTACCCCAAAGAACAATACAGCCCAAGCAAAGGGGTATCAATTAGTACAGCCTGGTCGAATAGATAAAAGCTTCTTGTTCAAAAAAATAAATAATGGATTAGATAAAACCATGGTACTAGAAGAAGGGGAAGCCGAAATGATGCCTTTATCGGGAGATATAACTAATGTAGAAAAAGAATTGATCCGACAATGGATTCTTTGGGGCGCACCCAAGGAAGGAGAAGTAGTGAGCGAAGCACTAGTAAAGGATTTTTATGGGGGCAAAGGGGCGATGGCCTTTCCAGACAACCCACCTCCAGCCCCCCACCCTTCAGAAGGATTTCAACTAAAAATGGGTCCATTTTTTATGCCTCCTGCTGGAGAAACGGAATTATATTTAAAATATCAGTTAGACAATGAGGAATCGATTGAGGTCAATCGAATTGAAGTGATGATGTCAAACTTTTCTCATCATTTTATTATCTACGATTATGGTTCTGAAGCAGATGAAGTACCTGAAGGGTATAGATTCGACCAAGATCATACACAAGATGTTAGCTTTGTCGCCTCAGTTGCAGAATCACAAAATATCCTATTACCAGAGAAGACGGCGTTCTTTTGGGATCGACATCATGTACTCGATTTAAATTCACACTATATTAATTACGATACGGATAAGGTCTATCAATCGGAGGCCTATGTCAATGTCTATACGCAACCAAGGGGAGAAGCCTTGCACCGTATGAATTCTACCTTAATCCCAAATTTCAGGATTAATATTCCCAACACTGGAGACTTAATTACGGAAACGGCAGCGATTAAGTATGCGCCTTTTTTAGGAGATTTCATCCCCTCTGAAGTCTTTGCTTGGAGCATCGGCGGTCATACTCATAGATATGGCGCAGGCTATAAAGTATGGACCATGAAGGACGATCAAAAGGAGGAGTTAATCTATGACGGTTCTTGTCCAGAGGGCGTCCCTGGTTGTATTGCCCCATTCTTCGATTATCAACATATACCGATTCGTCATTGGGATAATTTTCTTCATCTAGATTTAAGAGAAGGCTTATTCCATGAAGCGAAATACATCAATGATGGTCCAGAATCTGTATCCTGGGGACCTACCTCTAAAGATGAAATGATGTTATTTGGGTTATTTTATATTACGGATACGACAGGCTTAGAACTGAATTTAACGACCTCTACTAAAGTTGTTGATCCTGTCTTCCAAGGTGTGAAAGTTTTTCCTAATCCTATGGTCAATCATGCTACCATGATTTTACCTAATGACTTAGGTGTTGTAGATTTCAAATTGTTTGACATGGTGGGCAAAGAAGTAAAAAGGGTAAACGGTATCCGCAATGGATATTTGAGAATTGAAAAAGGAACCCTACCAGAAGGGATGTATATTTATACTTTAAAGGA
Organism: uncultured Saprospiraceae bacterium; assembly: GCA_937973995.1. Classification (GTDB taxonomy): domain Bacteria; phylum Bacteroidota; class Bacteroidia; order Chitinophagales; family Saprospiraceae; genus JAFMDF01. The sequence continues at coordinate 4,601 of CALJIQ010000547.1, read as the reverse complement.
TGAGCAGGGTCGGCAATTTTCTGATAAGTTGATTATTGGCAAATAGAGAGCGTCCACGCATAGCTGTCCATAGCCGCGCGTAGCGGCTATGGACAGCTATGCAAGGTTCAAGGTTGGACAAAGCTCCTACGTCGCAGCTAAAAAAAGCATACCTTGTAGGAGCAAAATTGACAACTATTAGCCTTTAATGTTTGTTGTGTGCAGAATTATTTTTCAATTGTAAATTATCAATTTCTTTATCCTTAAAAGCCTCTTCGTACTTTTCTTCGTACTTGAATTGAATCTCTTTTAGCTCTTTTTTACTTATGATTTTTCTCATATTTTGGATTTCATCGAAAGTATCTTTTTCAGCCAACTTCCTAATCAGATAAAACCAAAAAGTTTCTTCATTATATTCAAACACTTCTTCCAATAGCTTCATTATTATCTCTTCTTTCAACTCTTCTCCGTATTTCAGTTCTTTGAACCAGTCTGCTAATGAAAACTTCTCTTTTTGGCTAAATATGTACTCCATTAATTCCTCCGCATTTCTGTCTCGCCCTTCTTCTATTTTATTTGCATGTAAAATCCAATCACCATAAAATATTAGTTTTACTAATGATTTGTATTGTTCTTTTGATAGTTCTATCGTCTTATTCATCGAGTTTTTATTTTAAGTCTGGTTAATCAGATAATTCTGTAATTAACTAGCGAAAACTTATTTACTAAGCTAATCTAATTTTACATAGCAGACGCACGTTTTCCTTATTGGTTGATTTATTATTGACTGTGAATAGGTATATTATCAGATTTTATCTTCTTTTTTCATTTTTAGATAATTGGTGGGAGTAAAAACTGCAATCTCTGAATTACGATAGTCTTTTACATTTCCTGTTACAATTGCTTCTATTTCTTTAATTGTTAAAGCTGTTGAATATTGAATTGAATCTTCGAAGTCTTTAAAATTATTTTTTAAGGCTTGTAAGATTTCATTCCTATTAGTTCCTACCAATTCAGTCATGTCAATTAATTCTTCTACAACTTCTAATGTTTTCTTATGCCCTAAATATTTCCTAACGATATAGTAAATATTATTTATGCTAACTGCGGATATATGTAGTTTCAGTAATCCCTTTTCATTTAAGTCGAATAACTCGCTCGCTGGATTTACAAATGGTTCTCTATCTGTAAAGAAATCAATTATTACGTCTGAATCTATAAATACTTTAGATGCCATATTTTTTTTCTAATTCTTCTTGTAAAATTTGTTTATAATCCAATTTATCTTTCGATTTTATTATTCCTCTAAGTCGTTGAATTCGAGGAGATAATTCTTTTGGTTTTATTTCTCTTCGATTCATGGTAATTAATTTGAAATAATTCTCTACCAATTCAGATAAGCTTTGTCCTTTTTCTTTAGCGTATTCTTTTGCTGTTTGAATTACTTCTTTCTCAAGTGTTAATGTTAATTTAGTACTCATGTTAATTTTTTCAAAGATACGTGTGTTTTATTGCTTATTCAACACGTGTTTGCTTTTTTCTTGCTGGCCGCTAACACTAAGTATTGTTTGCGACATCCCAGCAACAAATACAATTTTACAGCATCATCTTTTACAAAATTCGCATCCCCCTTTCGACTTTCACAAAAGTCCCAAAACTTCTTCAGCGAACTTAAATAACATTTTAAGATTAGTTAGAATTGATTGATTTATTTAGCTAGGTATGTTTGTGCAGTAATTGCTGGTAGTATTGAACTCTTGAAATCTTTCAAATTTCTTGTGATAATAATATCCGCCTCATTTTCCATTGCCGTGTAATATTGCAGTCCATCTTCAAAGTCTGAAAAAGATTTATCATTTAAGGCAAGTTCTATTATTTTATCATTCAACGCAGCTACTGTAACCAATACTTTGAATTTTGTAAGTATTTCTCTTGCAGTAGTCGAATTAGTTGTTTTTGATAAAATATAATTCGTGTTGGCGAAAGTCAAAGAAGAAACAATTAAATTAATTTTTTTCTTATCTGCTAGTGAGAATAATTTGGCAGCCGCTTCATAGAAAGGTTCTCTTTTTGCAAGTAAATCTATTACTATATTGGTGTCAATAAACAGTGTTTTCATTTGTATTTTTCTAGTAAGTAGTTAGTATAATCACTTCGTACATCAAACCCTATTGGTAATTCGATTACTCCACTAAGACTTTTTACTAATGGGGTGACCTCAATATTCTTAGTCGTATTCTCAGCTACTGATTTTAAGTATGCTTCAATTAATTTTGATAAGCTAATTTTATTTTTCTTAGCATATAATTTTGCATTCTCAATAACACTTTCATTCAGACTTAAAGTTAATTTCTTATCCATGATTGATTTTTACGTACAAATTTAATTTGTTTTTACGTAATTTGCAATTTTTGTTTGTTTTTTCTTGCTGAGACCCAACACTAAGTATTGTTTGCGACATCCCAGCAACTCACACAAACAAAAGCACCGTCCAAGCAGGATGGCGTAAACAATTCAGTTGAACGGACTGAGGTTTTATTAATGCGTATCATCTAATCAGCACTATTTCCCAAATAAGCAGAAAGTTCCTTTTTCCAAACCTCATACGCCAAACCGTTCAAATGGACCCCATCTTTAGTGTAATGGGCATCCAAGTTTCCATCAGCATCTTGTAGTGATTGATGTATATCAATATAGACCAGTCCTTCAGCGGAAGCAAATTGTTGCAGGGCTGTATTTAGTAGGCGCACTTCTTCATTACTAAACTTCATTTTTCTAATAGTAGGATTAACAGGAAGAATACTTTGAAGATACAATTGGGTTGTGGGTAATTGGGTCCTTAGTTGTTGGACTACTTTTTTATAATTTATTAAAATTTGAGGACGGTCAAAAAACAAGAAATCATTGATACCAATCATCAAAAATATTTTACTTGGCGCCAAGTCAACAATATGATCTAAGCGTCTCAATAAATTAGGAGTCGTATCGCCCGCAATGCCTCGATTGATCACTTTTGGATGCTGGGTCAATTCCGCCCATTGCCCGTACTCCGTTAAACTATCTCCTAAAAAAACAATTCCTCCTTTTTGTTTGGGTAGCATCGTAAAAAATCCCTTTCGATGTTCGTAAATCCCTGCAATATCTTTATTATTAACTCGATGAATCATATATTTCAACCCACCTAAACGATGGACGATATACGTGATGCTTGACAATAACGCAAGGTTTAAAAGTAGCGATAGTACGAAAAGTTTTTTGTAAAATTGCATTATGAATTATTTATTTAAACGCAAATACACAGCGATACCGAGCTTACTATTCACCGTACTGTGTATCTTATGTTTACTGACGCTGTTTTCATGCCAAAATGAAAAAAAAGAGATTCGTGAAAAAGCGAAGAAGGCAATCAGTCAGTCTATCGCTCAAGATCCGACGCTGTGTTATGCTTTGGATAAAAGTGCCATCCCTCGATTTCTAAATTCCAAAATATTAGAAGAAATAGAACAACTCCCCACTAGTTCGACTTTAAAAAACAGTAAGGAAGGCATGGTATTTATTAAAGGCGGCGCATTTGAAATGGGAGGGGACAATGACCAAGCTAGAGAAGATGAATATCCCAAAAACAATACAAAAGTCAAAGACTTTTGGATGGATGTAACGGAAGTAACCAATGCACAATATGCTCAATTTGTCAAAGAAACCCGTTGGGAAACCATAGCAGAACGAACGGTGGACTTAGAAGAAATCATGGCGCAATTACCACCGGGTGCAACGCCTCCCCCACCAGAAGCTTTAGAACCTTTTGCCTTGGTTTTCAAATATCCGGACGAACAAAATGCACAATACATAAATCAATGGTGGGATATGGTCAAAGGAGCGAATTGGAGATTTCCTTCTGGTAAAGAAAGAGGCAAAGCCAAGGAGAACCATCCTGTTGTACAAGTATCCTGGTATGATGCCTTGGCGTATTGCAAATGGGCGGGAAGGCGCCTACCCACGGAAGCAGAATGGGAATACGCCTCTAGAGGCGGTAAGCAAAATGAAATATATCCTTGGGGCAATGAGCCGATTGAACAAGGAGCAACCAAAGCGAATTTTTGGCAAGGTGATTTTCCACATACCAACGAAGTCCAAGATGGGTTCGAGCGCATTGCGCCTGTAAAATCCTTTGCTCCAAACGGGTATGGACTCTATGATATGTCCGGTAATGTTTGGGAGTGGTGTTCTGATTGGTTTCATCAAAAATACTATCAATTTCGCAAGGACGAAGCGATGGTTGATAATCCAGAAGGTCCAGGTAATAGTTATGATCCGCTTAATCCTACCATGTGGCAAAAGGTTGTTCGAGGTGGCTCTTTTCTTTGTAATGATAGCTACTGCTCTGGATACCGAGTCGCTGCTAGAATGAAGTCTAGTCCTGATACGGGGTTGGAACATACGGGATTTCGGACTGTGAAGGATTAGGTTGAATTGATAATTGATATACTGAACTCGGGATAAATATCCGATTATCCAATACTGTTTATTTGTTGAATTGTTGAACTGTTTATCCAAGTGTAGCTTGTAAACGTATAAACAGATAAACAAATAAACGAATTATCCATTTTCGGTAATTTATCCCG
>CALJIQ010000546.1 GCA_937973995.1 uncultured Saprospiraceae bacterium | reverse complement strand
TTAATTATGATAAGTTGCATCTAGTTAATGTCCCGTAGTCAACATCTAAGCGGGAGGCTTGTCAAAAAACTGTTTGAGCGGAGCGAGTTTTTTTTGACTAGAATTTTTTGTTTCTTTTTTTTTCGATGAAAAAAAGAAAGTAAAAATCTAAATTCAACTTATCATAAATTGATTGACTTACCACTTAGCAAACCACGGCAGATATATGATTTATGATTTTTGTACGATGTTGACCGTCAACCATCAACCGAAAAAATACCTATCATCTTTCAAAACTGAGACATCTCAATAATCAATATTCCATTTTTATTACTCGACACTTTATCAATTTTCACATAATGCCCTTGTTCTAAGGGAACGGGTTGCCCAAGTTTGATTTCCTCTTTTTTTAGCTTCAGTGCCCCCGACCAAAATAGGAGTGGCTCGAGTGGCTGGTGTAAATTTCCTAAGAAATCCAATTGATTTAATGCCATGTCTATCCATTCGGCTGCGCTATAGCCTTTAGAATCTCCTGGTATGGTGAACTTAAATTCCTGTTTGGGTTTTTCACAACCCGATTGGGTCAATTCCAGTTGTATATCGGCATCAAAAAAGACGGTTTCAATGGCAGTATGGCTTCCCAAATTGAATTCATGGGAAGAAATGAGGGGCGTTGTGCTAGAAAAGATCGGCTTTGGACTCCCATACTTACAATTCGCAAAAGCACCTGCTTCTTCAGCGGTAGTTGGAGGGGAATCTGCGCAGTTGAGGAGGGCAAAAAAACAAGTAAAAAGGAGTATTTTTTTCATATTTCTTGTTTAAATCGTTCACTAGTCTACTTTCGTCAGACGAATACTAACCATAAAGCCATAACACCAAAACGCCACAATGCCAATATACCAATACCTAGAAACGCCCCTTCGTCTGGTTTATTATGACAATTATCGAAGGAACTGGTTGTGAAAAGGCGTAAAGTATTACTTTTGCGGCAAATTCAATTTTGAATGATAAATTTTGAATTTTGAATAATTTTTTACGAAGACTACACCTCTTTTTATTCAATATTCCATCATTCAAAATTCAAAATTAAAACAGACTCAATGGAGAATACAAATCGGATGCAGTTGATAGGGATGGCGCTTATTTTCCTGCTTTTTTTGCTTTGGGCTAGGCTAAATGCCCCCTCAGAAGCAGAAATTGCGGAGCATAAGCGGATTCAAGATTCCATTAGGCTTGCAGAAATACCCACCAACCCCGACATTGCCCCCGCTGTTAACCCTTCTCAATCCCCCACCAATATAGCTTCCAATCTACCTGATTCTGTAAGGAATATTCAATTGATGGCAACCCACGGTCCGTTTGCGAATGCCGCAGCAGGGTCTGAAGAGACCTTTCAATTGGAAAATGATAAGATGACGGTCGTTTTTACCAATAAAGGAGGTAGAATAAAAGAAGTAATCCTAAAGGAATACCATAAAATCCTAACAGATACAGCACATGTGGAGTCCAAAGGCATCTTAAAACTATTAGAAGATACCAAAAATAAGTTTGAATACTTTTTACCCATCGCCAACCTGCCAACGGGTGGGGTAAAAACAGGCGATTTATTCTTTAAAGGGGTTCAAAACGGTAATACCATCGTTTTCCAAGCGCCTGCTACCAATGGCGGCTATTTTGAACAAAAATATACCCTCTCTCCAGACAATTACCTCTTGGATTACGATATACAGTTGAAAGGACTAAATGGCGTGCTGAATGCAGAGCAAATACAACTTAATTGGGTCAACCACTTAGATCGATTAGAGAAAAATACCAAATACGAGCGTAATTATTCTTCCGTTTACTTCAAACCAGCGGATGATGATGTCAGTTATTGTACTTGTACTTCCGACGATGACGATGATATTGATAATGAAAGAGTACAATGGGTGGCCCATTCCAATCAGTTTTTCAATAGTGCTTTATTTGCCAAAGAGGGAAGTAGTTTTAATTCAGCATTTGTCAAGTCGGAAATGTACCCAGAGGACGAAGGAGCGGATTTAAAGAAATTAACCTCTGAGATACAAGTGCCTGTTGCGACTGGTGGCTTTAATATGCAGATGTATGTTGGACCGAATGAATTTGATCGGTTGAGAGCCGTTGGGTATAGATTTCAGGATTTAATTCCTTATGGCTCCAGTATTTTCGGTACGATTAATCGTTGGATTATCCGACCTTTATTTAATTTATTGTCTCAATTTATTGGTAGCAAAGGTTTGGTAATTTTAGCGCTGACTTTCCTGATTAAATTGGTCTTGTACCCTTTGATGTATAAGATGGTTTATTCTCAGCAAAAAATGGCGGCTTTGAAGCCTCGCATGGCTAAAATGAAGGATAAGTTCAAAGATGACCAGCAGGCGTACCAAATGGAGACCATGAAGATGTATCGGCAATACGGGGTAAATCCAGTGGGAAGTTGTTTACCCATGTTGGCACAAATGCCGATTTGGATTGCTTTATTCCGCTTCTTCCCCGCAGCGATAGAGTTCCGTCAGGCCCCTTTCCTGTGGGCAACGGATTTGTCTTCTTATGATGCTTTTTTCAATCTTCCTTTTGAAATTCCATTTTATGGAGCGCATGTGAGTTTATTTACCATTTTATGGGCGGCGACGACCATGGTTTATACCATCTATAATTCCAAACAAATGGATATGTCGGCAATGGGAGGCGGACAGCAAGCGCAGATGATGATGTACATGCAATACTTTATGCCGATTATGTTCTTGTTTTTCTTTAATAATTATGCTTCTGGTCTGACGACCTATATGTTATTTAGTAATGTGCTGAATGTCAGTCAGATGGTATTAACCAAAGAGGTCATTATTGATAAAGCAAAAATTGAAGAAGAACTGGTCAATTATTCCAAGAAGCCGAAAAAGAAGAGTGGGATAGGTCAGCGCTTTGAAGCGGCCATGAAAGAACAACAACGGATTTTAGCGGAGAAGGAAAAGGCGGCTAAGCGGAAGAAGAAGTAATTGGTGATTAGTGACTGGTGACTGGTTGAAAAAAAGCTGATAAGAGTGATGGTGACTCTTATCAGCTTTTTTTATGTAAAGAACGAAGGAGGTAGCAATGAATATTCGCTAGATGACCAACAAAACTTTGCGAGACATCGTATAATTGGACGGACTTAACTCTTTTTAGGTTCTTTGACAGTTTTTGCAATTCTCCCGTTCGATGGCTATCGCCGTCGGATGGGAAGGTACCTCTTATCGGACGGCGGTAGCCCTGATACCCAAGTTCTTTTTTGAGCTAGCCTTGAAAAGGCGACAGAATGTAACATAGGGCGCTGCCCATAGCCGTCAGGCTAAGAGATTAAAGAGCGGATAAGTCGTCAGGAGACGACTATGATAGGCATTCCAAGTCTGGAGACTTGGAATATCGGGCAAGAT
>CALJIQ010000545.1 GCA_937973995.1 uncultured Saprospiraceae bacterium | reverse complement strand
GTTTCCATTGACTTGGGATGATGCCGTTTTAGCTTATACAAGCAAGGGTAATGACCCATTAGGCAATATTAATATTAGGACTGTTGGAACCAATGAATTAATAGTAGAATGGGAAAGTCCTAATAATCCTCAATCCTTAGCGGATGGCTCGGCTATGGTATCTATCTGTTTTGAAGCGATTGGTAAGGCTAGTGAACAAGCGACTAGTCAATCCGCACTAGTATTTTCTGGTTCTCAAATCTTAATTGCAAGAAATAATGTACCCCTACCACTAGATGAACCCTTTTTGCCAGGCTTAGTGATTTTAAATGAAGTTGCAGTTAGTGCCGTTAATATTTCGAGTGAACAAGTATTATTTAAAAAAAGAGGAGAAAATTTCTGTGTCCCTGTCACAGTAGATAATTTCATAGATGTACAAGCAGTCACCTTATATGCAACTTGGGACTCTACGGTTCTAAAATTTACAGAACTCCAGAATATTGCAGCAGCATTAGATGGTCCTAATGAATCTTCTTTCTCTAGTACTACTCCAGGACAGATGAAATACTCTTGGTTACACAACCAGTCAGAGCTTAGGACCTTATCAAACGAATCTGTATTATTTGATATATGTTTTTCTGTTATTGGTGATCTTGGAGAGTGTACACCTTTAGAATTTCCAGATTTTGGAGTTGATTTAAATGGCAATCAAGTACCAACAAAAATTGCTAATGCAAGCGGCGAGCATATAGGAATTACCAATATTAGTAATTTGATCTGCATCACCCCTTTTGGTATAGAAGCAGAAAATGTAGTTCAGCCCAATTGTGGAGGAGACGGTTTTATAGAGGTGCAAATGACAGGAGGTACGACCTATTTTGGCGAATGGAGGGTTTTTAGAAATGGTGTATCAGTTAGTAAGACTCAAGATATAGTGCCTCCATTTAATACTTTAAATTTCAGTCCTATTGGATCAGATATAGATAGTGTTACACTAACGGTATTTGATACCGATGCTAGTTTAAATGATTTTAAACGTTGGATAATTGATGTAAGCGATGATAGAATCCCCATTGCCTTTGCAGGGGAAGATAGAGAAACGGGTTGCGGAGGACCCAATGAAACTGCCGTAGAATTAGAAGGAGATTGGTCTTTTGGCGATCAAGATACCATGCTTGCTGGAGGAGTTATTGATTTCTTTTGGGCAGGCTTACAAGGGGGCGTTATTGATCCTTTTAAACCAAATGGTCGAACGGCTACGGCCACTTCTGCTGGTACCTATGTATTAACCGTAAAGGTTACTGCAACAGGATGTGAAGCAAAAGACACAGTAGAAGTTCGACAATCTAGCTTACCAGAAATCAGTGTCAGTGAGGTAGAAAATATCACGTGTATCAATGAAGAAATAACCTTAGTAGGGCAAGGGGTAGAAACGGGTCCCGATTATTTATATGAGTGGAGAACAGAAGCTGGAGAGGTTTTAGAAAACACGAAACCTTTTGAATCAAAAGTAAGTCAAGACGGGGATTATATATTCAGAGTTGAACATACAAAGAGTGGATGCATTAATGAAGAAAGGGTAACGGTTATAGCCGATAAAGAACCTCCTACCGCAGAAGCAGGTAGAAATATGTTAAAAAGGTGTGAGGATCGTTTTGTCGAATTGGACGGCACTGGTTCTGATGTTGGAGCAAGAATATCCTATGAATGGTCCACTAAAAATGGTTCTCAGATACTTGACCCCACAGGACAAACCCCCGAAGTCAGTACGGTAGGAACTTACTTTATCGAAGTGACTGATATAGACAATGGCTGTACCGCTCAGGACTCTATGCGAGTAGAGGCGGACCCAGAACTGCCTGTCGCTTTAGCTACGCCTACTGCTTTTATCGGTTGTGGAGATAGTCCAAAAGCTACTTTAGATGGGTCTCCTACTCGAGAATTTACCAATGCCAATTTTTTATACTCTTGGGTAAAAGAAGGTACGATACTAGTCGAAGGTAGAGAAACCTCGATCTTAGATCAAACCACGGTACGAGATACAGGAGAATATTTATTGATTATTGTTAATACAGAGAATGATAATTGTGTTGCAGATACCGCAGTAGTTACCGTCTCTGTTGATGACACCAAGCCACAGGCAGATGTTCCAGTGAATATACAAGTAGGGTGTTCTGGCGGTTGTATTGATCTTCCTTCTAACACGGATAACACTACTGGTACTTTTACTTATGAGTGGTCCACAGAAGATGGATTTATCTGTGAAGGAGAGAATGCAACTACTGCAAAAATTAGCACCTTTGGAACATACCAATTAGTCCTTACCAATAATACCAATAATTGCACAGATACTTCTAAAGTATTTGTATTTCCAGATGAAGAAAATAATGTAGGCGCTGATGCAGGCGCACCGAAAGAGATCAATTGTGAAAATGATAGGGTGCTATTAGATGGAGGGGGCTCTTCCAAAGAGCCTACTCATAGTCACGAGTGGCGTTTTGAAGGAGCAGTAATTTCCAATGAATTACAAGTAATGGTTTCACAAGTGGGTACTTATGAATTAATTGTTACGGATTCCGAAACGGGTTGTGTGGATAATGCTTCTGTGAAGGTGTCAGAAAATAAAGATTTGCCTAAAGTAGATGCAGGAGAAGATATCCAATTCTCAGGTTGTAACTTTCCAACCAATCCCCCTATTTCCTTGGTAGCTACCAATTCTGTTAGCGGGGAGGAGTATGCTATTTCTTGGACCACAACAGATGGACAAATTATAGGAGACACCAATTCGATTGTTACAACGATTGGGGCACCAGGTATTTATACTTTGACTATTACTAATAAGGAGACGGGTTGCTCGGCTACTGATGAAACCGTCGTGTCTTCTAATATATTTACACCAGTGGCCATCATTGAGCCAGTGGATCAGATTGATTGCAGTGCAAGCCTGCTTACCTTAGACGCACAAGCGTCAGATGTTGATGCGAATGTATTGGTAGAATGGACAACGATTGGTGGAAATATCGTTTCAGGAGATAATAGCTTAACGCCAACTATTGATGCACCAGGCACCTATACACTAAAACTGACGGCAGAGAACGGTTGTGAGAATAGGTCGGAAATAATTATTACGCCTAATGGGGAAGTGCCTATCGCAGATGTGGTAATGGATAACCTAAGAATCTTCTGTAACGAACAAATGACGATTGATGCCTCTGCTTCTTCTGCTGGAGATAACTTAATCGCTTCTTGGACGACTACCAATGGTCAGATTGTATCTGGTGCAAATACGTTGTTGCCAGAAATTGCAGCAGGAGGTACTTATTTACTAACCATTGAAGATACGGTGAGTAATTGTAAAGCAACGAAAGAAGTACAGGTAGAATCTGATGGAAATTTACCTTTAGCGCAAGCAGGGGACGATCAAGTAGTATGCGAACGAGAGGCGATGTTGACGGCTACCAATCCGACAGAAAATGTAACGGGACAATGGCGGGCTATTGAAGCAGGTGCTATTAATTCAAATAAGGAGGCATCAACTAATGTAGCCAGTTTAAGTCCTGGTCAAAATATATTTGTTTGGACTTTATCCTCCAATGAATGTCCTGACTATTCCACAGATACCGTGAGGGTAACTGTAGCAACTACCCCTGTTGCTACTGCTGACAACTTCACCATCACTAATGATCAATCTAGTGCCCAATTAAATCTGATTCAAAATGATCAACTTTCTTCTTCAGATATTGAAGTGAATCTATTATCGGAATTAGCCAATGGAAGCCTAACCAAAGTCGAAGAAGGAATTTATGAATTTAGTTTTCCTTCTAGCTTTTTAGGTAGGCAGCAATTTGATTATGAGGTTTGTAGTAAAACTTGTTCGGAGGTATGCGCCAATGCTACGGTAACTTTAGCGGTACGACCTCTTTCATTGGAAACGATAGATGGAACACCCAATGCCATCACACCGAATGGAGATGGAATGAACGATCTATTAATCTTCGATGAATTATTCTTAGAGGATTTTAACGATAGCGAACTAGTAGTTTTCAATCGCTGGGGAGATGTGATCTATCGAGAAAGCCCCTATAACAATGATTGGCAAGGGGAAGGGGCAGATGGTACGGCACTTCCAGAAGGAACGTATTACTATATTTTGAGATTGCATATTGGGGAAGGAGAGATTATTCGAGGGGAGGTGACGATATTAAGGTAATTGGTGACTGGTAATTGGTGTATAATCCAGTTACCAGTTATACTACAGACGGGATAAATTACCGAAAATGGATAATTCGTTTATTTGTTTAACTGTTTATACGTTTACAAGCTACACTTGGATAAACAGTTCAACAATTCAACAAATAAACAGTATTGGATAATCGGATATTTATCC
>CALJIQ010000544.1 GCA_937973995.1 uncultured Saprospiraceae bacterium | reverse complement strand
CAGTGCGACCTATTTGCAATAACTTAAAAGTATTGGGAATGTATCAACAAGGAAAACACTTTTGATAATAATTGAGAATGGAGAATTGAGAATTAACGTAACGCTCGTAATTCTCAATTTTCCATTCTCAATTCTCCATTCATTTTCTTATGTACTATATATTAACTTACGAATTAGCCGATAATTATTACGAGGCGAGAGAACCTGTTCGCCAACTACATTTCAACCATATACAACCTTATCTCAAAAGAGGTGAATTTCTAATGGGGGGTGCTTTGGAAACGGCAGAAGAAGCCGTCCTCATTTTCAAAACAGCTACGAAAGAAGTGGTGGAAGAATTTATACAAAAAGACCCTTATGTGCGTGCAGGTGTAGTGACGGGTTGGCGGATACGCAAATGGAATATGGTGATTGGAATAACTACTTAATTGAGAATGGAGAATTGAGAATTACAAGCATCTCGTGAATTCTCAATTCTCCATTATCAATTCTCAATTAAACTAATATGGATTTAGACAAACAACTAGGAGCAAAAATACAAAAGGCAACAGCAGAGCATATAGACGAAGTAGCACTACTCTTTGATGCCTACAGAGTATGGTATGGAAAAACATCTGATCTCAAAGCAGCTAAAGCTTTTTTGCGGGCACGCATAGAAAGAGAAGAGTCAGAAATTTTCATCGCTTATAATGACTTTGGGGAAATGGCAGGATTCACCCAACTCTATCCGCTATTCTCCTCCACGCGTATGAAGCGATTGTGGTTATTAAATGATCTATTTGTACATCCTGATTTTAGAGGAATCGGTATTTCAAAAAAATTAATCGAACGAGCCAAGGAATTATGCAGAGCAACCAATGCCTGTGCCTTGATTTTGGAAACCGAAAAATCCAATTTGATTGGAAATGAATTATATCCTCGAACAGGTTTTGAATTAGACGTAGAACATAATCATTACGAATGGACTACAACGGATAAAGAATGATACGCCCCCCCAAATTAAATAAAGGAGATACCGTCGCTGCTATTTCGCTCTCTTGGGGCGGGGCGGGTGCAATCCCGCATCGGTATGAAGCTGGAAAGCGGCAGCTTGAAAAAGCATTTGATGTGAAAGTGGTACCGACTAGAAATGCTTTAAAACCAGCAGATTGGATTTATAAAAATCCGAAAGCTAGAGCGGAGGATTTAATGGAGGCATTAGAGGATTCTACTATTAAGGGAATTATCTCCACAATCGGCGGAGAAGATAGTATCCGAACGCTCCCTTTTATTGATTTAAAAACGATACAAAATAATCCAAAAATTTTTCTTGGATTTTCAGATAGTACCGTGACTCACTTTTGCTTTTATAAAGCGGGTGTCACTTCTTTCTATGGTGCGTCCATCATGGCAGGATTTGCAGAAAATGGAGGAATGTTTCCCTATCAAATGACGGATATATCTCGCACCTTATTTCAGGCAGACCCAATAGGAAAAGTCCTCCCAAATGATGGAGGTTGGACTTCGGAGATGTTGGAATGGGGCGACCCCAAGAATCAGGAAATAAAAAGAAAAACCAATCCTAGTACAGGTTGGACTTTTTTACAAGGCAGTACTATTGTAAAAGGTGAATTATTGGGTGGCTGTTTGGAGGTCCTAGAATTTTTAAAGGATACGCAACTATGGATAACATCGGAGAAATGGAAAGAAAAAATCATGTTTTTAGAACTCTCTGAGGTTATGTTAAAACCTGATAATTTCCGTTGGATAATCAGAAATTATGCGGCTTCTGGCATCCTTCATCAAATAAATGGATTGATAGTTGGACGACCTTATGATAATAAGTACAAGCAAGAATATGATGATATACTATTAACCGTTATCAAAGAGGAAGAAGGATTGACTGATTTACCTATTATTACAGGTATGGACTTTGGGCATACTTGCCCGACCTTTACCCTTCCTTATGGGGTGATGGCAGAGATAAATTGCGAGGAAAAAAGTTTCTCCTTATTGGAAGCAGGAGTTATTGATAATATTTGATGAGTAGTAGTAGAAGATTCTTTTAAAGAATCTTCTTCTTTTCCTCATTAAAGGAGAAAGATTCTCTGAAAGAATCTCCCTCTAAAGGTTCAACTAAATATGCAGCAAAGAGACATCATCAAAGATCAGATTGAGCAATTAGGGAAAGTACTAGGAAAACTCACTGCTTTGATTTTGGGCTTTGATGGAGGAGATATTTTAGAAGGAATTAATCAAGTAGTGGAAGAATTTGATACCGAATTAAATCTTGATTTAAAAAAGCTGATTGGATTAGAGCAGGAAGAATTTAAACAATCGCTCAAAGACAAATTCCAAAACTTTGAAGAGCCACTTTCTCAACTTGGGAATTTATTATTTGAAATAGGAAATCACTGCGGACCAGAAGGAGCATTGCGACAACAATACTTACAAAAAGCTCTTTGGACTTTTGAATATATTAATACCGTCTCTGCTACTTTTTCTATGGAGCGGATGGGGAAGATTGGTGAATTGAAAAAACTACTTTTTGAACCATATTAGTTCACATAAGGAATATAAGAAGTCCAAGCGCAAGTATCAAGTTCAAGTTCAACAAATTAGACGTTGACAAAAGTTAGTTTTTCTTATGTGCCTTATGTGATTCTCCTTATGTGAACTCATGTGGTTTAAAAAATATACAAAATGGAAATCGGACAAGTCTCCACAGTAAGCATCATCGGTCAAGATGAAGATATGGCAAGCCATATCTCAACGGATCCCAACGACAAATTTCCAGAAGTATTTGCTACTTCGAGGATGGTAGCCATGATGGAATTAGCTGCTGCAAAGATGATGAAACCCATGCTAAAAGAAGGCGAATTATCAGTTGGAGTAGGCGTGAATATTATACACTTAGCCGCTACACCTAATCATACAGAAGTAACTGCCAAAGCAACTTATCAAGGGAAGGAAGGGAAGCTATTTAAGTTTACTGTTACTTGCCACGATCCGGGAGGCATCGTAGGGAAAGGAGAACATACTAGAGCGATTATAGAATTTGATCGTTTGGTAGCTAGTGCTAAAAAAAGAGTAGATCCAAAAAGATTTATCTATCATTTTGTAAAGCCAGACTATTTACAAGCGCAAGAGGGAAAAGAGGAATATTATCCAGCAGATTATGAGCAGGAAGGGTTTATTCATTGTTGCACGAAAGACCAATGGGAACATGTACGCACCTCCTACTATGTAGGTGTCCCAGAAATAAAAGTGTTGAAGTTGGATAGTAATAAATTGAAGTCAACATTAAAATACGAAGGAAAGACGGAAGAAAAATTTCCACATATATATGGTGGGATTAATAAGGAAGCAATTGTTGAAATATTGACGATTACTCAGTAAAGTGGATTGTTAATCCGCCCAACTTTTATAGCGGATTAGCAATCCGCTTTACGGGATATTATGAAAAAACACGAATATCAAATACAAGTAAGTTGGACAGGAAATTTGGGCGAAGGCACCAAAGACTATAAAAGCTATAGTCGCAATCATGAAATAAAAGCTGCAGGTAAGTCTGTCATTTCAGGTTCTTCCGACCCATCGTTCCGAGGAGATGCGAATAGATATAATCCAGAAGATTTATTCGTTTCTACTTTGGCGAGTTGTCACATGCTTTGGTACTTGCATTCATGTTCTGCTAATAAAATTACAATTGTAAACTATCAGGACGATGCCATTGGCACTATGTTGGAAAAAGAAGATGGTAGCGGCGCATTTACGGAAGTGGTATTGCGACCAACCGTCACCATCTTGGAAAATGATAAGAAAGATTTAGCAATTCGTTTACACGAGGAGGCGCATGAAAAGTGTTTTATAGCTAACTCTGTTAATTTTCCTGTTCGATGTGAACCCTTAATTACTATAAAAAATGATAATTAGTAACCACATTAGTTGATTCACATTAGTTCACAAATAGGAACAAGTAACGTTTGTGAACTAATGTGAATCAACTCCTGTGTTCTTATGTGGTAAACAAAAATAAAAAATGTTGATTGATACCAAACTTCAAATATTAGCTGCCGCTCCCGATTTATTAGAAGATTTGATTGCAGAAATACCCAAAGACCTATTAAAAATTCGGCGAATAAAAGGAAAATGGAGTATCCACGAACATGCTTGTCATTTAGCGGAAGCCCAACGGATGATTATTGGCAGATTTAAGCGGTTTAAGCAAGAAAAAAGTCCGACTTTTGTGCCCTATTTACCAGGAACAACGGTTCCTGATGATAACTTGGCAAAAATGGATTTGCAAGAACAATTGACAGATTTTCGAGCCAACAGACAAGTAATGGTTGATCTATTAAAATCTTACACGCAAGAAAACTGGAAAAATGAAGGCAGTCATCCGGAGTATAAGCAGATCAATCCTTTGCTTTGGTTACGACATGTTCTAATGCACGACCATTTTCACATGTACCGAATAGAAGAATTGTGGTTGACAACGGAGGCGTATCTTCGACAACCTAATTAATTGATTAATTATTGATTATTGATTATTGCAGAATTCGCTTGCTAATAATTAATAATCAATCAACCAATAATTAAAATATTTAATGAAATCACCAGTTTTTAAAATGTTACTTTTTAGTGTACTCTTATTGCAATGGGCATGTAGAGGCGACGACCCGACTACTGCGGTACAAGGGCTATTTGATAAGTACCAAAACTCGATTGCGCAAGGACAATTTGAGGAAGCTTCTTATTTATTAGATGCCAAAACAGCACAGTACTATGAGAAGGTTATAGACTTAGCGCTGAATTCACCAAAATCTGAACTAGAAACATTGAACTTTAAAAGTAAACTAATTGCCCTCGCTTTACGACAAGAACATACCAAAAAAGAACTAAAAGAAATGGATGGTCGTCAAGTATTTTCCTTTGCTACGAAGAACCACATTCATCCATTAGACTCCATAGAATTTTATTCCATCGGTAAAATTGTTATGGATTCAGATTTTAAGAAAGCCGTTGCGAGAATGAGACGAAAAAGTGAAATTTCAGATACCTATCTAAAATTCAATAAAGAAGGCGATGATTGGAAAATTAATTTCGCTTCCAATATCAATGAGTCGAATGATAAAAACACGAGTGTAGTATTAACAGGTATTAGTGGAGAAAATAAACGAGCCTTGGCAATCATTAAAAAATTCTCTGATAAGCGAATAAAGCGTAGCATTTGGACACCTGCTTCCAGGTGGTAATTTGTAAGGGGAATTACTTTGTGTTATTTGAAGGTCCAAGATGATTGGCATTTCCAAAATCTATTGATACCCCACATCTTTTTGATCTTTACAATCCCGAAGGGATTGAATACGAATAGCCCTAGATGCAATCTAGGGATAAGATTGAGGATATTTCCCAACCCAGAATGGGTTGAATGTGCGATATTCAACCCATTCTGGGTTGGAAATTGCTCCATACATGATGTCACCGTATTGCATACG
>CALJIQ010000543.1 GCA_937973995.1 uncultured Saprospiraceae bacterium | reverse complement strand
TATTGGGATCAATTATAGCGATGCCCCTAGTTTTCGTTCGGATGTTTGGATTAATGTAGAGGAAATCATTCAGGTAGCCGATTATCAGGAAGCCTATCAAGAGGATGATCGAGAGGCAGTACGCCTATTAACCGATAAAATACAAGCGAATTTAGAAAAAAACTTAATCATCACGGAAAATGCTCAGGAGGATGCTTTTATTAAAAATATAGAAACGATTTATAAAAATGAATTGGTAAATCATCTCCGCCTTGATCCTAAACTGCACGCATTTACCGTTACTAAAGGGATCGAAGAGGCCGTCAATCACTTTGAGGAATTGGACAAAACCTGGGTAGAAAATTTACAAGAAAAAACGGCTCATTATATTCGACGCTTGGAGAATAACCGATTGGATGATTGCTTCTTTGCCAGAGATAAAGACAAGGAAAATGGCATCCTAGTGGATAGTTTATTAGGCTTGTTTTTTCTAGTGCTCGGTGCGCCATTGTATCTATACGGCTTGCTGACTAATCTAATTCCTTATCGCTTAACGGGAACAATCGCCAATGCAATCGCCAAAGATGAAGAATATTTAGGGCCTGTGAAAATGACGGTGGGCATGTTTTTATTTTCTGTTTTTTATGCCTTTCTGATTTATCTATTTTCACGGTTTATTGCTCAGGGAGATTGGTGGTGGACAGTGTGCTTTATGGTGAGTTTACCTGCGACCGCATTTTTTGCATTATTTTATTTTCAACGGTTACAGCATATCAAAACCCATTGGCAATTGATCGCTACCTTTTATAAAAATCCTACCATTATTACAGAGTTATTTTTGCAACGAAAAGCCATCGTTGCGGATTTGGATTGGGCGAAAGCGCAGTATTTAAACGGAAATAACTAAAATTTTCCCTACATTTCGCCCAAGAACCAAGCATTATGACAAAACGACTAACCTCCTTGGACGCTTTTCGAGGCTTGACCATTGCCTTGATGATCTTAGTGAACACTCCTGGTACATGGGAACATGTATTCCCCCCTTTGCGCCATGCCCCTTGGGATGGTTGGACCCCCACCGATTTGGTCTTTCCTTTTTTCTTGTTTATAGTTGGGGTGTCTTTTTATTTTTCGCTAAAGAAATATAACCATGAGTTAACGGCTGTTTCAGCAGAGAAGATTTTAAAGCGAACGGCGGCTATCTTTTTGGTAGGCTTATTATTAAATGCCTTCCCGAAAAGCATCGCTGCGCATGGGATGCTCTGGCAAGTGGTTTTTGGAATTGCCTTAGTGGCATGGTTATCTATGCCGTGGTGGAAAAATAGGGTGTCCACTTCTTTGGTACGAGGGGTAGAATGGGGTAGTTTGCTGGTCTTATTAGGCTTATTTTTATTTACGCTTGGCGATAATAATTTACGCGTACTTGGCGTATTGCAACGGATCGCCTTAGCTTTTGGAATAGGGGCATTTCTTTGTTTGTTGTTTAAAGGACGGTCTTTGATTTGGGTATTAGCTACCTTATTAATCGGCTATTGGTTACTGATGATTGGGTTTGGAGATTTGACCTTGGAAAACAATTTTGCACGAATAGTGGACTTGGCTATTCTAGGGGAGAATCATATCTACGGTGGCTATGGAATGCCTTTTGATCCAGAGGGCTTGCTGAGTACGATTCCGTCTGTAGGTACGATGATGATGGGCTTCTTAGCTGGACGCATCATCGGACAGCATCCCAATAATCGAGAACAAGCCATCTTCCAACTCTTCTTATATGGATTTCCTGCCATGATACTAGCTTATTTATGGAATCCTTTTTTTCCAATCAATAAACCTATTTGGTCCAGTTCCTACGTGCTACACACGGGAGGATTGGCAATGATGCTATTGGGTTTGAGTATTTATCTAATTGACATCAAAGGGTGGAAAAAGTGGGCAACACCTTTTGTTCAGTTTGGCTTGAATCCTTTATTTATTTATGCGCTGTCTAGCATTTCTGTTAAAATCTTGTTGTACTGGATCAAATTTCCTGCAGCAGATGGTGGGACGATGAATGGCTACCAGGCTTTATACAAAAACGTGTTTGCTGCCATTGCGGGTAATAACGAAATAGGTTCTTTTTTATTCGCTGTTTTTTATGTAAGTATGCATTGGGTGGTGGCTTGGTTGATGTGGAGATCAAAAATCTTTATAAAGGTTTAACAGGAAGCTTAGTATGGTTAGTTGGTGATGATCTATCAATCAGATCACTTTGAGTGATCAGATTGAACGCAAAGAGGTCAGAAGTCAGACCGAGAATTTAATTTTCTGTCAGAAGTCAGACTTATGGTGTTGACAACCAGTCTCTTCTGACAGTCATTGACGGTCTGACAGCGAAGCGGTCTGACTTCTAAATCCGTATTCACTATTTTATCCTATTCTCAGTATATTTTGAGTAGTGTATAGTTTTTATTATTTTTTGGAGTTTTGACAAAACTCATTTCAGTTTATTTGTGCCTCGTTGGCTGGCGCCAACTCAGCACAAATAGGGATTTTTGAGGCAGAATTTTTTGAAAATTGGCTTTTCAAAGCCAATTTT
>CALJIQ010000542.1 GCA_937973995.1 uncultured Saprospiraceae bacterium | reverse complement strand
GGTAAATTTGGACCTAAGACGAGGAGTTTGGTGTTGAAGGCTAATTATTGGTTGACGCTTTGAGGTGATTGTTCTATTGTCTCATTGTTCCATTGTCTCATTGTCTCATTGTCTCATTGTCTCATTGTCTCATTGTACCATTGTACCATTGTCTCATTGTCTCATTGTCTCATTGTCTCATTGTCTCATTGTTCCATTGTTCCATTGTCTCATTGTACCATTGTTCCATTGTCTCATTGTACCATTGTTGAGTCCACTCTAAAAAGTCTGTTTTAATGAAAAATCGAAATAATTACATTAAATATTTTTTTGTAAAATTTTGATTTTCAGCAAAATATAGATATGCCAAATTTTAAAAATTTGGCATATCTCGCTCAAAATGACTTTTTAGAGTAGACTCATTGCTAGATTGCTAGATGGTTTGATGGTTAATATCCTGTATGCAACAACCATCAAACATACGAGCCATCAAGCCATTATTAAAGTCTCTTAATACGAATATTTCTAAAGCTCACTTCATCGCCGTGATCTTGCAAGCCAATATATCCTTTTCTGGCTTGACCATAGGCGGTCCAATCTGCAAATTTGCTCTTGTCGATCATTTCCTTCCATTCAGGCGACCAAAGATCATACTCCACTACTTTTTCTCCATTTAAATAATGTTCTACATGTCCATCTTTGACGGTTATCCGAGCGGCATTCCATTGCCCTGCTGGATTTATTTTTTTTGTAGTTGGAGCAGATTGTAAATCGTAATTATCCCCTGTCAAATGATGGCGAGTGATAGAAGGATCTCCTTCCTTTTTAGCTAATTCATAATAATTCGCATCATCAATTAACTGGTATTCAGGAGCACTGTAATAAGCAGGTTTACCTTCTATTTCTTGAATTAAATAGAAGATACCACTATTCGCTCCTTTGGCTAGATTGAACTCCAATTGTAAATCAAAATTACCATAGGTTTCTTGGGTAATTAAATCCCCCCCTTTGCTTTTTTCCAATAAGGTCAGTGCACCATTTCTAACCGTCCATCCCTTTTCGGGAAAACCGTCTCCATTATAGCTGCGCCAATGCGCTCCAGATACACCATCGAATAGGACCGTCCATTCTTCATCGGCACTCGGCGCTACATTTGTTTTGGGTTGTGGCGATGGTTGTTGTGCTACGGTAGAAGTACTAGCACCTTCTGCTACTGCTTTGTTTTTTTGTTGGCAATTGGTAAAACTTAAACAAAAAAGCACCAACAGTGGAAAGTAGATTTTTGACATGTAAACTATTTTTCGGCTTGTTAATAATGATGTAGCTATTTGATAGCTTGGAGGCTTGATTGTTTAATGGTCAGCGACAAACAACAACCTTCAAACTATCTAGCCAAAATCATCCAAGTAATTAGTGATTTACAACCAGAGAAGAAGCGGTTTGGCGATTACGCATCCAAAAATAAAGAATGGTAAAAGCAACTATTAAAATAGCTGGAAAAGCAACCATCGTACCTAAGGTAGCTTGACCTGCTGCTAATTCTAATTCATCTCCTGTTAATCCAAGTTCAGCAGCAGAAGCCATATCTCTATCAATCCAATTACCGATAATTGGCTGAAAAATAGATGTTGAAAACATCCCTACTGCTCCTACGATAGACATCCCTAAAGCGCCACTTTGAGGAATATAATCTGCTACAAAACCGATCATATTGGGCCAGAAATAAGCTACCCCTAATGCAAAGATAAAAGCAGCTACATATGCCATACCACCAGTAGAAGTACTTAACAAAAAGACGCCAAGGGCAGTCAGAACAGCTGACCCTAATAATACGCCAGTTGTATTAAATTGATGAACCATCTCTCCTCCAAAATATCTCGCTACCGCCATCACCCCTGTCACCAAAGCTAAAATCAACATGGGTTGGGCGCCACTTTTAGAAAGAATTAAGCTAGACCATTGCTGAGGCCCAAATTCTGAGATGGCGGTGAAGGCCATGCAAGCAGCTATAAATAAAAACAAAGGAGAAAGCATTGCTTGAAAATTGCTACCAATCGAAGCGGCTTCCGCTACCTTAGCCTTTGGCCATTCTGAACTCATAAACAAATAAGCATAAATCAAAGTTGGGATAACCATCATAGCTAACTGCATTTGATAGCCTACACCTACCCCTGTCATGAATTGGGAAAGTAAACTACCAATCACAATACCCCCAGGAAACCACATATGAAAGCGATTCATCATTTTACTCATCATATTGCCTTCATAGGCATCTGCAATCATTGGATTACAAGCCGCTTCTGTACAACCATTTCCTAAACCAATCAAAAGTGTAGAAATGAGCAACCCTACATAACTACCAGAATAGATGGTCATAATAATACCAATCATATGAGCAATAAACGCAAATTGCATAATCCTTTTTCCACCCACTGTATGATATACCAAACCTCCAATTACCATGGAGATCGGAAAGCCTAGAAACCACATTTGGTTAATAAACCCAAGTTGTTGACCAGTTAATCCTAAATCATCCTGTATTTGAGGAAGCACACCTGCTCTTAAACTAAAAGAAAGGGCGGTAGTAATTAAGGCAAAACAACTACCGTAAAAAAGTTTTTTTTCGTTTGTCATTATATTTTAGTTTGTCCGTTTTAAAATTGAATACTATAATCGAATTAAAGTCCGCCAATTATACGGAATATTGGTTTGTTCACAAAATTTTGATTTCTAAATTTAAAGAAACAATTATTCCCTACCTTTGATAGTAAACTGTAAAACGGAAAAAAAATGAAAAACCTATTACTATTACTACTCCTCTGTTCTATTGGGATGCAGTGCACCTCCTCACAAGAAGACACACTGGCAAAACCTACTGCACAGAAGATACTACCTAAACAAAAAAATGAATTTCGACCTAATATTATTTGGTTAGTGGCAGAGGATTTAAGCCCAGTTATTCCCTCTTTTGGGGATAGTACCATCCAAACCCCTAACCTCAGTCGCTTGGCAGCAGAAGGCATTTGCTATGATAATTTCTATTCTCCTTCCCCTGTATGTGCGCCCAGCAGAGCAGCCATATCAACAAGTATGTACCCAACCCATATCGCAGCGAATCATATGCGGACAGGTCCTTGGTTTGCAACGGATATGCCAGAGGATATGCTTCGACGTTTTGATCATTTAATGCCCAAAGGAGTCAATCTCTATGAAGCCCTACCAGCTGCTGGGGTCAGAATGTTTAGCGAATATTTAAGAGAGGCAGGATACTACTGCACCAATAATTCTAAACAAGATTATCAATTTAGATGTAGTTTGACCGCTTGGGATGAGACGAGCAATGATGCCCATTGGAAAAATAGACAAGCAGGACAGCCTTTCTTTTCTATTTTCAATTTTAATGTGACGCATGAATCTCAAATATGGAGAAGGGCAAAAGATTCTTTATGGGTAGATGAAAATTTGGAAGTGCCTGTTCCTCCCTATTTGCCTGATACTGAGGTTGGTCAACAAGATGTAAGAAGAATGTATTCCAATATCAAAATGATGGATCATCAGGTGGGGGAAATGCTAAAAGAATTAGAAGCTCAAAATTTATTGGATAGTACAATCATTTTTTGGTACACCGACCACGGCGGTCCACTGCCCCGACAAAAAAGATTATTGTATGATTCTGGTTTGAAAGTACCGATGATTATTCGATTCCCAGATAAAAGAGCGGCAGGTACTAGAGACGATCAAATGATTAGCTTTATTGACTTAGGTCCAACTGTACTCTCTTTAACAGGGTTGACCCCTGCGCAAGTAGATGGCAAAGCATTCTTAGGGCCTCATAAAGTACCTGATAGAAAGGTCATCTATGCTGCTGCCGATCGTTTCGATGCCCAATATGATTGTAATCGAGCAGTAAGAGATAAGCGATACAAATACATTAAATACTACCAACCAGAGAAATCCATGTATTTGCCCGTCAAGTATCGAGAGCAGATGGCTATCATGCAGGAATTATTGAGATTAGAAAAAGCGGGCAAATTAACTCCTGAGCAAGCCTTATGGTTTAGAACAAGCAAACCTCAGGAGGAATTATTTGACACCCAAACCGATCCACATGAATTAAATAATTTGGCAGAGGATCCCAAATATGCTAATAAACTAAAGGAATTAAGAGCGAAATGTGAAGCTTGGGTTAATTCATTCGACGATACAGGAATTATACCCGAAACTGAACTAGTAGAAAAATTGCGCCCAAATGGAGAGGAACTAAAAGTGGCTGCACCAACTATAAGAATGGACAAGGGAAAAGTAGCTTTAAGTTGTCCTACAGAGGCAGCTACCATTGGCTATCAAGTTGCTTCCCCTAAGCATACGCCAACCAACTGGACCATTTATACAAAACCGTTTGAATTGAAAAAAGGAGATACGCTAAAAGTGGTGGGAGATAGGATTGGATATCGCTATAGCGAAATTGTAATGAAAACTCCATAAGGCAATACAAATAGGCTAAAAAAAAACGCGCCCGCTTAGCGGGCGCAAAAGTCTTTTAACCAAAACTCAATACATATATATTTTCAAAATATGTGCCAAGTTTTAGAATTCTTATCTTTGTAATTGTATTAAAAAATCATAACTTATTAAAAATCAGATATTTAAATAGATAAAAAATAAATAATTAAATTATCTAATTGATTATTAATCACTAATACATTAAATATTTTACAATAAATGCCCAGGGTAAAACTAGAACAAGACCTCAAAAAAGCTATCTCTGGATTGTCGCACAAAGAAAAAGACAAACTGCTGAATCGATTAATTTCGAAAGACCCTGCCTTAGTTGCAAGGCTAAATTTTGAATTGATAGAAACGCCAGCAGGAGTGACCAAAGAAGAGCGGCGAGAAGAAGTAGAGAAAGAACTGCTCCATTCACTAGAAATAAATCAGTCTCAATACCATTCTCCGGGTTACTTATTGCTGGATTTGCGTCATTTAAGTGGAGAAATTAATCGGCATGTACGGACCACAAAAGATAAGTACGGAGATATCTATCTCAATTTCCTGATGCTTAACACTGCTTTTCGATTACATGGTCAGCAAATCAGTCGTGCGTCTTATCATTCCGCTAGAACCTTCAATGACTATGTCATCAAAAGAGCCTTGCGTTTGCTCAATCAAATAGGAAAGTTACATGAAGATCATATACTCGATTTTGAAGCGCCTATGAAAGAACTAGGTAATCATATTGGCGATTGTGATACTTCGATGAAAGCAGCCATATTCCATGGGTTGGATGTGAATTGGTTATTGCGAGGAGAGGTTCCGGGGTGAGTGGGTTGCAGGTGAGTGGGTGAGCGGGTGATTGGGTGAGCGGGTTGCGGGTTAGTATCAGTAGATTCTAGAATCCAACTTTAAAAAAATGTAATAAATTAGGTATTGTGGTTTTATGGTGTTTTGGTAGTATGGTTGAGCTTCTGTTATCAAAAATCGGCTGGTAATCCAATATTTTTTTTTACAAGTAGGCTCTACCAACCTACCACAAAACCAAAATACCATAATACCTAGTGGTCTAAAAACTATGGAAGAAAAAATAGCTTGTCCAAAATGTGATTGGGAACCAGACGGTGGAGCGTATTGGGGCTGTAGTACTTGTGGTCATGTTTGGGATACCTTTGCAACAGCGGCTCGTTGTCCTTCTTGTGGACGACAATACCATCAGACGCAATGTATTGGATATGCAGGAGGTTGTAACCAATCTTCGCCTCATATTGATTGGTATCGGCATTTAGATGAGTGGTTGAAGGAGCAATTGGAAGAAGTCGAGGTATTAGAGCCAATAAAATTAAATCCGTAGCTCAGCAGCACTAAACTCCTCCCTTATGCTGTGGATAGTATTGATTACTAATCATTGATTATTAGCTAATTACACGTTTTAATTACGTTTAGAAAACAATTAATAATCAGTAATTAATAATGTCCTACCTCTTACTTTACTACTAATTTGTCAGTTTAAAGAATTTGAAATATTACTATCAGATAATGTCGTCAGGAGACGACTAGGATATTTATTTTCAGTCTGGAGACTAAAAATATCGAAGGGCGATGGTTCAAGTTTCCAAACTTGAACCTTATATCCTTCCCGTCTCCCGACGGGATTTTTCTTAAACTGACAAAGCACTATTACTTGGATAAACAGTTCAACAATTCAACAAATAAACAGTAGTGGATAATCGGATATTCATTCCATGTTCAGTATAGATTAGTTTTTATTAGTTTTGTAGTCTCAAATGAATATTGAAATATGGAGGAGTTAAAGTCACAAATAGATAAAGATAACCTACCTGAACATATAGCAGTCATTATGGACGGCAATGGACGTTGGGCAAAAGAACAAGGAAAGCCCAGGGTCTTTGGTCACAAAAACGGTGTCAAAGCAGTTCGAGAAATTTCAGAAGCTGCCGCCGAAATTGGCGTAAAATATCTCACCTTATATGCCTTTTCTACCGAAAACTGGAATCGTCCTACTTTAGAAGTGAACACACTCATGCGGTTACTGGTGGATACCATTCATAGAGAGGTCAAAACCCTCAATGAAAATAATATTCGCTTGAAAGCAATAGGCGATTTATCAAAACTGCCTTCAGAAACTAGAAAAGCACTGCTCAAAGGCATTGAAAATACGAAAAATAATACTAGAATGGATTTAATCCTAGCTCTCAATTATAGTGGTCGCTGGGATATTTTGAAAGCCGTCAAAACCATTGCTATGGATAGCCGAAATGGAGCAATAGACGTAAACGCTATAGATGAGGAATACTTCAAATCTGCTTTGAGCACTAGCAACTTTCCCGATCCTGAGTTAATGATTCGTACCAGTGGCGAATCCAGATTGAGTAATTTTCTTTTATGGGAACTCTCTTACGCTGAATTTCACTTCCTACCTATTTATTGGCCCGACTTCCGCAAACAACACTTATATGAATCTCTGTTGAGCTACCAAAACCGAGAACGACGATTTGGAATGACTAGCGAACAGATTTCATAGGTGCTGGATTCAGCATCCAGCATCAATAGCATCCAGCATCCAGATAGTACCTTCTTTTCTACTTTTTCCGTCTAAATCTTCAGAAAGCACTAGATATTCTCGTCATAAAAGACATGGGGATGTTAAATAGTGTTAATAAAAACGTTAATTGACCACGATCAAAATATTCTATTCGTTCAATTAGTAATTTTTACGACTTTTGCGGTTCTTGAAACGAGGGTGCAGGAGTCAGGGGTCAGGAGTCAGGTTGTGTTTCGGTTAATAAAAATTTTATTTTCAATTAGAATAATTACCCGCTATAAGTAATGTTTTTAATTGAGCCGTTCTACGCTGACCCCTGTCCCCTGACCCCTGCCTCCTCCTGAAATGACATACCTTGATGAAAAGATATACACTGTTTCTTTGTTTATTGCTTTCCTTAGCTAGTAGTTCCTTAGTAGCACAAGAAGGGGGGATTGTTCCTGAGATTGACTATTCTAAGCCGACAGATTATGAAATTGGGGAGATTGAGGTGGTAGGAAATAGTTTTAGTGATGCCAATGCCTTAAAATCTATTGCGAAATTAAAAGTAGGGGATAAAATACGCATACCTGGCTCCACGATCAGTTCTGGAATCCGCTCTTTATGGAAATTACGATTATTTACGGATGTTCAAATTTATGCCACTAAGATAGTAGGAGATATTATCTTTTTAGAAATCAAAGTGGAAGAACGACCTAGATTAAGGGCTTTCTCCTATACAGGCGCAAAAAAATCAAGGCATGAAGATCTGAATGATGTCGTTAACATACACCTCACAAAAGGAGGGATCGTTACGGAATCAAGTAAGACCAATGCCATTAATGGCATCAAAAAGTATTATAAAGAAAAAGGCTACCTCGACACAGAGGTGGCAGTATCGGAAAAAATTGACACTGTTAAAGCCCATTCGGTCAGATTGGTTTTTGATATTGATAAAAAAGATAAAGTCAAAATCCAAGATATTACCTTTTCTGGTAATACGGTTAAGTCGAAAAAATTATTAAAGAAATTAGACGATACCAAGCCTAAGCGAAAAATCTTCTCTTCTTCAAAATTGATAAGTGAGGATTACGAAGAAGACAAAAAAGAATTAATTGCTTATTATAATACGTTAGGTTTTAGAGATGCCAGAGTGGTGAGCGATAGTATTTGGCGAGAAGAAGATGGGGACTTGCGAGTACACATTAATCTAGAAGAAGGCAATCGCTATTATTTTAGAAATATTACTTGGAAGGGAAATTCCATCTATGACGATGGGACCTTGCACAAGGTATTGGGAATTGAGCAAGGTGATATTTATAACCAAGAATTGTTACAGACTCGATTAAATTTTGCCCAAGATGGTAGGGATGTAAGTACCCTCTATATGGATAATGGGTATTTATTTTTTAGTGTTGATCCAGTAGAAGTAGCGATTGTGGGAGACTCTATTGATTTAGAAATGAGAATCTATGAAGGGCCTCAAGCTACGATTGATAAAGTAACGATTACAGGAAATGATCGCACGCACGAGCATGTAGTTAGAAGAGAACTAAGAACTCGTCCAGGACAAAAATTTAGTCGTTCGGATATTATGCGTTCTCAACGGGAAATCATTAATCTAGGATATTTTAATCCAGAAGCACTTGATATTCAAACGCCCGTAAATCCTCAAAGAGGTACGGTGGATATCGCCTATACAGTAGAAGAGAAACCTTCGGATCAGTTAGAACTATCCGCAGGATGGGGCGGTTTCCAAGCTAGGGTAATTGGTACATTAGGGGTAACATTCAATAACTTCTCTGTTAGAAATATCTTCAACAAAGAGGCATGGCATCCATTACCCCAAGGAGATGGGCAGCGATTATCTCTACGTGCGCAAACGAATGGTAATTTTTTCCAATCCTAT
This sequence comes from uncultured Saprospiraceae bacterium, assembly GCA_937973995.1. Taxonomy (GTDB): domain Bacteria; phylum Bacteroidota; class Bacteroidia; order Chitinophagales; family Saprospiraceae; genus JAFMDF01. The sequence goes on along the minus strand of CALJIQ010000542.1, from coordinate 5,682 downwards.
AATTTCTCTTTTACGGAGCCGTGGTTAGGTGGCAAAAAGCCTAATTCCTTTACCTTAGGAGGATCTTATACTTTGCTAACTAATGGCTTAAACCCAGAAAGTGCAGGTTTCAATAAGCTATCTATATTAAGGGGAACGGTAAGTCTAGGTACCAGACTAAGATGGCCGGATGATAATTTTATTTCCAGCACCTCCGTGGGTATTTCAGAAATTGATTTAAGGAATCGCCCAACCATCAGATTAGAAGACGGGACCTTTTTAAGCAATGGAGATTTCATTAATGTCTATCTTAACCAAACCATCGCTCGTAACTCTATTAGTAATCCTTTGTTCCCAACGGAAGGGTCTAGAATACAGTTATCTGTCCAATTGACACCGCCTTATTCTTTATTCAATAAAAAGAATTATAGCGATGTTAGTCCAGAAGAAAGATTCCGATTTTTGGAATACCACAAGTGGAAGTTTGATGCAGAATGGTACACTTCTCTGGTAGGCAAATTGGTGGTTAAAGCCTCTGCTAAGATTGGGATCTTAGGGAAGTATAACAATGATATTGGTACGTCTCCGTTTGAGCGATTTGAGCTAGGAGGGGACGGCTTATCTAACCAAAGTTTCGCCTTTACTGGAAATGAAATTATTTCTTTAAGAGGATATGAAGTAGAAGACATTGCCGCCTCTGGTCAAGGAGGTGCAGCGGTCTATGATAAATTCACAGTAGAACTGCGCTACCCACTTTCAACTAATCCGAACTCTACCATTTATGCATTGCTATTCTTACAAGGTGGAAATGCTTGGAATCAAATTAGAGATTTCAATCCATTCGATTGGAAACGATCTTTCGGTGGTGGGGTAAGAGTATTTTTACCGATGTTCGGTACACTTGGGTTTGATTATGGATTTGGATTTGACAATGAGAATATCAGAATTAACAATCCTTCTGCTTCTATTTGGGACTACGGTAACTTTAATATTATTCTTGGATTTGAACCAGAATAAATAATTAATTGAGAATGAAGAATTGAGAATTTGCTACATGCTGCATGAATTCTCAATTCTTCATTCTCAATTAAAAAAGGTGTCCCATCTCCTCCTTCTTAGTTTTCAAATATCCTTTATTTTCTTTTTTGGCAGGAATGATTAAGGAAATTCTTTTCCGAATAGTAATAGAAGAATTTTCAATTGCCTTAATTTTCAAAGGATTGTTGGTAAGCAGATCAATCGTAGAGATACCCAAATCTTCTAAGATCTGAACAGCCATATCATACTCTCTAGCATCAACCTCTAAGCCCAAGTGGGTATTAGCATCAATGGTATTCAATCCTTTGTCTTGCAATTGATAAGCGTTCAGCTTATTGATTAAGCCAATTCCCCTACCCTCTTGCCTCAAATAAATCACCACGCCCCCCTGTTCATTCGCTAAGCGCATGGATTCATCTAATTGTTCTCCGCAGTCACATCGTTTAGAATGAAATAAATCTCCTGTCAAACATTCAGAATGAATCCTAACTATCACTGGTTTATCAGGGTTCATGTGATCGCTCACTAGTGCCAAATGTGGCATTGGCTCATTTTTTTCATTCGCAAAAGCTATCATTCGGAAAGCCCCCCACGACAACGGCATTTTTGCCTCTGAGTATCTTTTCATATATCGATTAGAAAGTTTTATGGTGTTCGTAACCTAGTGGTCTAAAAATTTCGATCACAAACTTTGTTATACCTCGCTGGCTAACGCCTGCTCGGCAAGTAGATTTTAGGAGGCAAGGATTTCAAAAAATGGCTTTAAAAAGCCATTTTTTGAAATCCTTGCCTCCTAAGAACCTTATTTGCGAGACGCCGAAGGCGGCGAGCAAAGACAGATTTATTGTTTTGTCGTTACTTAACAAGATGGAGGTACAAAGAGTTTATAAATACAGGGAGGATTGTCTGAAATATATTGGACTTATTTCCAAATTACTGGGTGGAATTTAGTGCTTGGAATTTGGAATTTTTCAAAATTTATGACAAGTACTAGCAAAAGCCGATTCTCTAGCTTGTAAAAATGGCATTTACTTATTTTTTAGAATAAATTTGTTCATTAAGGGAAGGTGTACAACCAAACTTACACACAACGGGTGACTCCTCCCACTATTCGACTGAAAGACAAGTTATTATTGGTTATTTAAGTTATTAGGATTATACATTTAATCACTTTTAATAATAGGAAGTAATACCCCTCAATAACCCTACCTTTCAAGTCGGATACATATTATGAGAAACGAAAAAGATTCGAGGTAAGCTCAGGGCTTTGGATAATGTGCCTTGTACAACTTCCTGTTAATTGGTAGATGACCTGTAATTATTGGTTTTGCGATGATCAATAACGTGGTTCCTTCTCCCCTTCCTGCAGGAGTGTACCTGAAATGAATTCTTTTCGTTTCCTCCATGCAACTCTCATTTTCCATTCCTACAGTTTCCTCAGTATTTTCCATCAATCCAATTTTTAGGAGGTCCTTTAACCGATTTATCTTTATATTTTTAAGAGGTCAGATGTTAGACCACTTCGTTGTCAGACCGTTTACGACTGTCAGATAGCATCCATCGTGGTCTGTGTCATAAGTCTGACTTCTGACAGCAAAGCGATCTCCCAAAATTGGAGTAAACACTATCTATTATAATGAACACCGTTTATCATTTTATGGTAGATTTCACTTTACCCAAGACATTGTCCAAGGAATTTCTTGACATGCTTCCCTCACAAAAAGTTATTTTAGAAAAACTCTTTGACCAAGGCAAGCTATGTTCTTTTGCCAGCGCTATGGAAACCTCTAAAATGTGGGCCATCTTTTCCGCTAACTCCGAATATGAGGTCATGGGTTTACTGGCTACCCTACCCTTGACAGATTTCACGAAAGTAAATATTAGTATGCTTTCATCCTATAATACAATGGATGCCTTTCTGCCTCAATTTTCTATGAATTAATTTCATTGAGTATTGATTATTAATTATTGATTATTTTATTACCTTTTATGAGCGTAATAAATAATCAGTAATTAATAATCAATCAACAACAAGATGAAAATAGAGCATCTCGCCATCTGGGTTAGCGATCTAAAAAAGATGCGTACCTTCTATGAATCCTATTTCTCCGCCAAAGCTGGCGAACTTTACCACAATCCAACCAAGCAATTTCACTCCTATTTCCTTTCTTTTGAATCAGGCAGTCGACTGGAATTAATGCACCGTCCAGATATTCCCGATAATTTAAATGATCTAAAAAAACAATATATCGGATTAATACACTTCGCTATTTCTGTAGGCAGCAAAGAAAAAGTCGATACGTTGACAGAACAGTTGCGACAAAATGGTTTTCCAATCATTGGAGAACCTAGAACTACTGGAGACGGGTACTATGAAAGTGTGGTATTAGATCCAGAAAATAATCGGATTGAAATTACCGTTTAAACAATCTACTCGTTTGCTTCTCTAAGCAATTTGGTGTAAATTTAAACTTCTAATTATACCAGAAACCGTTAATATTAAACCATTTAAGTATGTATCAAGGTAGAAGTACCCAGAGGATAGCAAATAATAATCGGCTTGGCATGATTAGCCTGATCGGTTTTAGTACTGCATTATTCCTTCTATTACTAATCGAAACACTAAGTCCTTTGCTGATTACACCTACTCCCTAACAAATAGGCGACAGTGAAAAAAATAGCGGTCTTCATTTTAAAAATGAAGACCGCTATTTTTTTTTGTCTAAACATAATATCTTATGAGTCGTTTTAAGAGTAGGTCTAAAATTTATTTCGAGTTGAAAATCAATATTTTGTGGTTCTGAGGAAAAAAAATTAGTGCGTTTAGCGAGCTAAATAAACTCATTTTTTCAAAGTCAGGATCGTAAAAATATTGGTTTTCAGCCGATAGAAATTTAGACATACTTTAAGAGCAATTGTTTTACTAAGTTTGCCAAAAAAATAAAGCATGAAGATTATTGAGCATTTACAGTGGAGGTATGCTACTAAAAAATTTGATCCAACTTTAAAAGTAAGTGAGGAGGACTTAATGCACTTAAAAAAGGTCATCCAGCTAACAGCAACTTCTTATGGGTTACAAGCATTTAAAGTCTTAATTATAACAGATCCAGCTATTAAAAAGCAATTGCAAGCGGCTTCTTGGAATCAATCTCAAGTCGTTGATGCCTCTCATCTAATCGTTTTTTGTAATAGCAAGTCGGTGACGCATGAGCAGATTGATGCTTTTATCCAATTAAAATCAGGGGTTCAGAAAATTCCTTTAGATGCACTAGATGGATATGGAAACTTCATGAAAAATAAATTGGGCGAATTGACTACTTCTGAGGTCAACGAATGGGCTGCCAAGCAAACCTATATTGCTTTGGGTAATCTGATGGTCGCCTGTGCGGAATTAAAAATTGATACTTGTCCAATGGAGGGATTTGAACCTGAGAAATATGATGAGATTCTAGATTTGACCCAACAAAATCTAACAGCCTCCGTGGCCGCTGCAGTTGGCTATCGGTCTGAAGAAGATAAAGCACAATTCGCCCCTAAAGTGAGAAAAGCGATGGCAGAATTATTCGTCGAATTATAGGTAAATGGAATTTAGAACCCAATTAACTAGTCCTTCTTCTGAAGCAAAAATAGGGTACCAAAGCCCTATTTTGGGCATAGGATCGTGCTTTATTGAAAATATCGGGGGCTTATTGCAAAGCTATAAACTCCCTACCCTTCTCAACCCATTTGGTATTCTTTACAATCCTTTATCCATTCACTATTGTATAGAACGATTGTTGCAAAATACGCCCTATACAACTGATGAATTAGTTGATCATCAGGGTATTTGGTATAGTTTCGATCATCATGGACATTTTTCCAGTACGGAGCCAAATAAAGCGGTTGCATTAATCAATCACTCCTATCAAGAAGCCCTTTCCTTTTTAAAAAATACGAATTGGTTGATACTGACCTTGGGTACAGCTACTGTCTATCGCTATAAAGTCAATCAGAAAGTAGTTGCTAATTGTCATAAAATACCTAATAGCCAATTCTCCAAAGAAAGATTGACCATTGCTCAAATTGTGGATGCGCTTTCCAAGACTTTCATCGCATTAGAAAAAAAAGGGCTGGATGTCAATATCCTATTGACGGTCAGTCCCGTCAGGCATATCAAGGATGGAATTATTGAAAATCAGCGCAGTAAATCCACTCTTTTACTAGCAGTAGAGCAATTAGTCCATCAATTTGAGCAAGTAAGCTATTTCCCTGCTTATGAATTGGTGATGGATGATTTGAGAGATTATCGATTCTTTGAAAGAGACTTGGTTCATCCTAACCAAATGGCAGTCACTTATATATGGGAAGCCTTTGAGCAAGCTTATTTTACAGATAAAACCAGCCAATTAAAAAATAAAATAGCAAAAATTGTCAAGGCAAGTCAACACCGCCCTTTTCATCCGCATACGCCTCAACATCAACAATTTATACAACAACAACTAAAGCAGATAGAGATAGTAGAAGCAGCACATCCTTACTTATCCTTTGAAAAAGAGAAAAACCTATTGAGGGGATAGAATTTAATTCTCTACCATACACTTTTTAAATCGCTGCCTTTCGGCAGCGGGACTATGGGGTTTGGGGGCTGAAATCTTCCAATTTGCCCCAGCAAATTGGAAGATTTCA
>CALJIQ010000541.1 GCA_937973995.1 uncultured Saprospiraceae bacterium | reverse complement strand
CAAACATAAATTGGCTAATTTTGTATTCACTTGAATATGGAGTCAGGTACGAGTATGGAATGTTAATTGCCATAGTATTACAATCCACAACATTCTCACCTTTTCTTCCTTATTATCATATGCAACCGACTATATAAAAATGTTTAATAACCTCTACGTTTTAACTGCTTTCTTTCTATTCTTCGTTTTTTCTTTATATGGAAATAATGGAACGCCTCAAGAAGAATATCAAATCCACATCAATAGAACCAATGAAAAGATCGTCGTTGATGGATTGCTCAATGAAGCAACTTGGCAAAACAGTGAAGTGGCTTCTGACTTTTGGATGAGCTTTCCGGTGGATGATAAAAAAGCAGAGTTAAAAACAGAAGTGCAAGTAACCTACGATGATAACTTCCTATATGTAGCTGCTAAATGCTATGACCCGAATGGCTATATCATCCAAACACTAAAACGAGATGCAAACTTTTGGAGCGGAGATGGTTTTGCTTTTGTAGTGGATCCTGTGAATTTAAAAACAAGTGGGTTTTTATTTGGGGTAAATCCCTATGGCGTTCAAATGGAAGCGTTGATAACGGGCAATACGGGTAGAAGAGGCAGCCGTGGCAGTGGTATGAACGATGATTGGGATAACAAATGGTACTCTAAAACAACTAGATCTAGCGACCATTGGATCGCAGAAATAGCCATTCCTTTTAAAACATTGCGCTATGAAGATTCCAAAGATACCTGGGGCATTAATTTTATAAGAAGTGAAATGAGTGATAATAGCTTTCATACCTGGACCAATGTCCCTGTACAATTTAGATCCGTAGACTTGAACTATACAGGAGGATTAATTTGGGATGAAGCTCCCAATAAAATAAAAGGAAATGTAGCGGTTATTCCTTATACCTCAGGAGGCGTTTTTTCTGACTTTGAATCGGAACCTAGTACAACAGATACAGACTTCAATATAGGAGCAGATGCTAAAATAGCAGTGACTTCTTCTTTAAATTTGGATGTTACTGTGAATCCAGATTTTTCTCAAGTAGAGGTAGATGAGCAAGTGACCAACCTTGGTAGATTTAATGTACGCTTACCAGAACAGCGATTATTCTTTTTGGAGAATAGCGATATTTTTAGTGATTTTGGAAATAGTCCTGCTAGACCCTTCTTCTCCCGAAGAATAGGACTAGATGGAGATGGAAATAGTATTCCTATCTTATATGGTCTGCGTTTGACGGGCAATGCGACTAAAAACCTTAGGATGGGCTTATTAAATATGCATACCCGTTCTACGGATGATTTTTTAGCACAAAATTATTCTGCTGCTGCCGTCAGGTATAGGGTCTTAGATCGGTCTGTCGTCAAGGCATTTGTACTCAATCGGCAATCGGTAGATGGCACTGAATTTCAAAGTAATGATTATGGTAGAAATGCAGGATTAGAATTCACCTATCTTTCAAAAGATAACCAATGGCAGGCTTGGACTGGCTATAACCATTCTTTTAAGCCTGGTATTACCGATAAAAATTATTATTACAAAGCAGGTATTCGACGACAAGGAAGAAATTTTTCGGGTATTATCAACTGGTACCAAGTTCAGCAAAATTACTACTTGGACATGGGTTTCTTAGATCGAATTAATCACTATGATGCCGTAAGAGATACTTCCTTTCGAGTCGGCTATGGTTCTTTATTCATGGATTTTGAATATCAAATCTATCCTAAAAAGAAAGGGAATATTACCTCCCAAAGTTTCAGTATTTTTAATTGGATTACGCCACAGGCAGATGAAAAAGACATCATTGCAAGGAGGACAAGTGCCTCTTACGAACTCAATTTTAGAGGTAGAAGTCGTTTCAGAGTAAGTCTTGCGAATGAGTTAAATGAACTACTATATCCCTTTACCTTCACCTCAGATGATAGCGATGAACCCCTTCCCGCACAGTCTTATATTACGAATATCCTTCGCTTAAATTATCGCTCAGACCAACGAAAACCGTTTTTCTATGATTTAGAATTTACCCAAGGTGGTTTTTATAGCGGTACTCGCACAGGCATCGAAGCAGAGCTGAATTATCGGGTGCAACCTTGGGGGAATTTTGGTTTGAAAATGGCATATAATATGCTACAATTTGGTGGCCCCTATGGCGAGCGAGAGTTGTATTCTTTTAGTCCTAAAATTGAAATCAATTTTTCTAATAACCTCTTCTGGACAACCTTTATCCAATACAATACTCAAGCAGAAAACTTTAATATCAATAGCCGTTTGCAATGGCGATTTGCCCCTATGTCTGATATTTTCTTAGTCTATACCGATAATTATTTAGTGGAAACGGATGACGCCGTAGACAACTTTAGGATTAATAATTTTGGTCCTAAAAATCGAGCGATTGTATTTAAGGTGAATTATTGGTTGACCTTGTAATTTACATTATATACTGCGAACGGGGTAAAATTATGAAAGTGAACTAATTGTTTATTTGTGTAAGTAGTCTGACAAAAATAAGTTAACAACTTTGCTTTTCAGTTGATTGATTATTAATTACGGATTATTAGCTAATTAGGCGTGTTCAGTAGCGTCTGGAAAATAATCAATAATTAATAATGTCACACTACTTAAGTTGGATATTTTTGTACAATAGTTCGATAAGGAAAAGGAATTTCTATATCCTCTTTATCAAATCGCTTTTTAATACGTTCATACAGATCGCACTCCATTACAAAACCGTCACTAGAATTTGCTGCCCATACCCAAGCTCGAAGATTAACAGAATATTCCCCTAGCAATACTACTCGAACAGCTACTTTTGGGTTTCCATTTTCTTTTTCAGAAGGCGTTCTGGTATCAATATTGAATGGATGGGATTCCGCTTCTTCTCGAATTATTTGTTTGGCTTTATCAATATCACTGTCAAAACTGATACCCACATCTATCCTTTTACAAATTACAGATTCCGAGAAATTAGCATTGACAATTACTTCGTTACTAATGATGGCGTTTGGAATAATAATTCGTTTATTTTCAAAATTCCTAATCACCGTATGTCGTAAAGTAATATCTTCTACAATCCCCGACATAGCTTTTAACTCCAATCGGTCATTGATCCTAAAAGGCTTAAAAATTACAATAAACATTCCACTGATGATATTACTGAGTGCATGTTGCGAAGCAAAACCAATCGCTACCGCTAATATTCCAGCACCTGCGAGTAAAGAACTTGCGATTGCCCTCAGACTTGGAACAGTATAAATAGCCAAGCCAAAACCTACTATATAGATCATGGCTCGAATCAGATAACCAATAAAATTAAAGTTAGTAGGATCGTTTTTAATGATTGTAGTGTTCCGCTGTATTAAGCGGCTAAAAAATCGTCCCACTAAATAGGCAACAACAATAGTAAGCGCAATAATGGTAACGAAAGCTAATAAGATGGGGAGGTTACTCAAAAGTTGTTCTTTCATTGTTATGGAGTTTTGTTTATAAAGCGCAAACTATTGATTTTTAACTCGAAATAAATTTTAGACATACTCTTAGAACAAAAGTAAACCCCAAGAGATAATCGCCAATAAAAAAAATAAAATAGCTATTAAGAATACTTTCTCATCTTTTGCCCATCTTCTATTGAATCTATTTTGCATAATTACAGTTTAATTTTTTTATTAGTAGTTGACACTCAAATCTCACTGTAACAGGAAGTTACGGTGCGAGGTAGGACAGTCTCTATAAGGCAATGTCTTCCTCTATTAACGCTTCCTCTTTCTCTGGACTAAATAGCACTAAGCCAAAAGAAAGAGGACCGACCCGTCCTAGAAACATTAATACGACTATCATTATCTTACCCAAATTACTTAACTCCGACGTAACTCCTGTGCTAAGCCCTACCGTTCCTAAAGCAGAAACTGCCTCGAAAAGCAATTCAAAAGTGGACTGACATTGGAATAGTAATAAAAGAAAAGTAGCAATACAAATGACGATAATGTAAAAGAAAAATTTACTTGTAGCCATTTTTAATCGAGCCTTGGGTATTTTCCGGTTCATGTAAATTACCTCGCTGTCTTCTTTGAAGGTACTTTTTAATTGAGCATATAAAGCCGTTATAGTCGTTGATTTCATGCCTCCTCCTGTACCTGAAGGCGAAGCTCCGATGAACATTAATATTAGAATAAAAAATAGAGGAGCTGCTTGTAATTCCGCAATAGGGTAGGTATTAAAACCCACTGTAGTAAAGGCTGCCATACTCTGAAAGAATGCCAGTAATATTTTGTCCTCTGCTGGAAGATTTGCTATCTGAGCATCACATATTAGAAGAAGGAGCGTTGACCAAATAAGGACCCAAAAAGTAAAGTGTAAAATTACCTTGCTAGTGAAAGTGATCTTTTCTTTTATTCCTGTAATCGTCTGGTAAAAATCAGTCAATACAATAAAACCCAGGGCTCCAATAAGGGATAAAACACCTAGAATGACATTCAGGTAAAAATTAGTAGCATAATCTTCAAAACTATTTGGGAATAAGCTGAATCCTGCTGTACAAAATGCGGAAATACTATGAAAAATACCCTTCCAGATAAATTGGTCTTCCCCTGCCTGCCAAAAGACTAATGAAAGCAAGACAGCACCTATCAATTCCAGTAGTATGGTAAATAGTATGAGGTTTCGTATAAAGCTGAAAATATTATAATGCGCAGGTAGGCTAAAGTCGTATTTCACCATCTCTGAGTTGAGTATGGATAATGACTTATTCTGCATCAGCAGAATAAATGTTCCAATTGACATATAGCCAAGTCCACCAATTTGTGTTAAGATCAGAATAAATAATTGACCTAGGAAATTGTAATTGCCGACAATATCAATGGTGGCCAGCCCAGTAGTAGATAGGGCAGAGGCAGTGATAAATAAATTATCAATGGTGGCAATAGGTCGCAGATGAAAAACGGGAAGACACAGTAGTAAGAAACCGATAACCAGCAAAAATAAATACCCATATATGAGTATTTGCAATGGTTTTAAATGGCTGATCCATTTTCTCATAGTACTATATAGGCTACTATCGCTGACTAATAGAAATACCTTCTGTCACGAAGGAGAGTCCATGTTGTCCTCTAGTAGAGATCATGACTCCTTGAAAAATTGGTTTCACTTTAGGATTATTACTTCCCCAGTTTACAATAAAATTAGCACCAGTTCCTCCTGCCTCATCATTGTAGTCAATAACGTACTCGATAGTTTGTAAAGGCAGGAGTAATAACACCCCATCAATGTAACTCCTAACCAAGTTCCCTTTGGAATCATAATAATCTATATCTTCGATGTAAATAGAGTCTCGGATACTAGTATTGCGTATACTAAGCGTTGCATTCAATAAAGTTTTATGCTGACTGTTAATACTGTAAATATCTGAGTAAATCGGTACGTAAATGGAGTCTCTAAAACCCAAATCTATATTGCTTACATAGACTTCATTAGCTTCTAGAATATCTTCTCCCTGATTATTAAGATTGGGATCGTAGTCTGTGCAACTAATACATCCAAAGAAAAGGAACAAAACCAGTATCTTTTTCATAGTTTATCTATTGAGTAGTATTTTTCTCTCTTCTCATAACCGCAGAACTACCAACTAAAAAGAGTTCGATATATTTTCTGCACAAAATGCGTCACCAAGCAGTAGCGTGTTCCTAAATATTGACAATTGTTTTACCGTTTTGGTTTAGCATAACATGTCAACATCTAGGCGGGAAAGACAAATAAAGCTGTGGAATCTTCCTCCAAGTTGTTAAGGATCGCATGCGCTGTATTTTTTGTTGGCACTCCCGTGACTGACAAGGTAAAAGTACCAAAAGTATTTTTAAGAATATGTTTTTGCAAATGAAAAATCGCCCCTCTCTCCAATTCATAATAGGATGCTCTTACGTAGAGCATCCTAAACTGGTTTTATATAGTAAGGGGGTGGGGGAAAATAATCTAATATATTTTTATCAGCATGATTGCTTTATATTCATACCTTTTTCTTTAAAAGGTTGGAGAGACGAAATGTTCAATCATACACAAAACAATCTTTATATACTTGGAACGGGATAAAAAAGTGATTTTACAATACTGTTTAATTGTTTATTTGTTGAACTGTTTATCTAAGTATAGCTTGTAAACGAATAAACAGTTACACAAATAAACAATTAGTTCACTTTCATAATTTTACCC
>CALJIQ010000540.1 GCA_937973995.1 uncultured Saprospiraceae bacterium | reverse complement strand
TATTTCTCGCAAAGGATCGCTAAGGTTTCGCAAAGTACGCTAAGTTAGTTAAAGGTCTAGCTTTGCGTACCTTAGCGTATCCTTGGCGAGACTTTGCGGGAGACAAAATTTGGGTAAGTTATTTATTTCTTCGTCCCTAATTCAAATTTTTGCATTTAAAACTACTATAGTTTTTAAATGCAAAAATTTAGAACTAACACAATATGAGGGTTACTATTTTTCAACAACAGAAGCAGGATACATCGGACTAATCCAATCTTCTTTTTCTTCATATTTGCTACCGCTAGCCCATTGAAAACCACGCATCAAGATGGTTTTAGCATCTTTAATTTCATCAAATAGGATCGGGTCATGACCTACGGAGAAATAAAACACTCGGCCTTCTCCAAAATACTTTTTCCAGACTACTGGCATAGTAGCACCGGCAATCCATTCATCGTGTTCCCCTGTAAATTCAGTGGTAGCTAACACTTTTATATTGGGATCCACATGCATATAGTATTGTTCGCTATTGATATTAAATCCTGTTAACCCTTCGGTAATCGCATCATTAGGATTGGTAATTTTGACCGTATAATCTACGTGCCCTCCAGGATGCCCCACAAATTGCCCACCTACCATATACTGATAGGCAGTGTTTTCTCTGAAAGCATCTCCTGTTCCACCATGACAACCTGCAAACCCTGTCTTGCCTGTTTTGATAGCGGTTAATAATCCCTTCATGGCTGCATTACTAACCTTATCCATTGTTACGGATTGGATAATTAAATCAAAAGAAGATAAGAAGGTAGAATCTTCATAAACCGCTGTGGAGGGAGAAATCGTAACCGTCGCTCTTGCTTCTCTAAGAAAGACAGCTATTTTTTCTGTATACTCTTTAGGCTTATGTCCTTGCCAACCGCCATGCACCAACAGTATATCTTTTTCTTTTAAAGAAGGTAATTCCTTGATAACAGGGACAACTGATTCTGGAACTACTTCTTCTGGAATGGGTTCTTCTTTTGTTAGGAGTTGCTCTGTCGTTTTAGGATTACAGGCGATGAATACAACGATTGCTATAAGTAATAAGTAGGTTTTAGTGTTTTTCATTCATACAAAATTATTGGTTAACCAAATGAATGTTTTTTATTGTTTCACGGTTTCATTGTTTCATTGTTCTACTGTTTCATTGCTCTACTGTTTTCAGAACTAACGAAGAAACAATGGGACAATAGACCAATGAGACAATGAAACAATGAGACAATAGGACAATGAAACAATAGAACAATAATTTCTAATCCGCTCTATCCACTACAGGACGCTTATCAATATTAGCTAACTCCCAAGCAGTGGTAAATATTAACTGTACTCTTTGCGCCATCATTTCATAGTCAATTTTGTCAGGAGTATCCGTCGGCTTGTGGTAGTCGGCATGCGTGCCATTGAAATAGAAGATGACAGGTATATTATTTTTGGCAAAGTTATAATGATCCGAACGATAGTAAAAACGATCAGGGTGATCCTTTCCATTATATAAATAATCTAATTCTAGATTAGGAAAATTCTTCTTGGCTACTCGCTCGTGGATGGCATGTAATTCTGTGGATAACATATCGGAACCAATAACATAAATATAATCTCCTCCTCCTTCATGCTTAGGATCAACTCTTCCGATCATATCTACATTTAAATTGGCGATGGTATTTTCTAGAGGGAACAAAGGAGATTCGTCTGCATAATAAGCGGAACCTAATAGTCCTTTTTCTTCTCCTGTTACATTTAAAAATAATACGCTTCTTCTTGGGCGATGATTATTTTTAGCGGCTGTAGCGAAGGCTTGCGCCACTGCCATAATACCTGTGGTACCAGAACCGTCATCATCTGCGCCATTGTGTATTTGCCCATTGATAACACCTACATGATCGTAGTGCGAACTAATAACCAAAACTTCCTCTTTTAGATCTGTTCCTTCCAAGAAGGCTGCTATATTACTAGAGGTAGTCTCGCCTTCTACTTTACTAACGGCAACCGCTATTTTTTTGGAATCAAATAATCCTCCAAGTGGTTTGCGTTGATCTAGCCGTGTAGTAATTTTTGTAAAATATTCTTGTTTTGAAACACCCAATAGTTCCGCTACTTTAGAGGGGGAAATCAAGAAACGATTATAGCTTTTATCTATGTTTCGCTCTGATTCATCCATGGTATAAACAGGCTTTAATGTTTCGGATACATAGGATAAATAGGGCTGTTGAGCGTCCCACATTTCTTGGGTAGGGAAAGCAAGGAAAATGTCTGTCACACCCAATGCTTTTAATTGGTCAACGGGTAGAAACTCTTCTTGCGTTTGAGAAAAGACTCTTTCGCCTTTGGAGTTTAATGGCTCTCCGCTTATAATTACCAATGCTTTACCTCTTACATCTAAATTGGCGAAGTCGTCATAATCGGGAAGACTCACGCCATATCCTCCAAATACCAATTCCACCTCTTTATCACAGTTGATACTATTGATGGTGGTGAAGTCTTTGTTGTGTTCTAATTTTATCCCATCCCCTTCTATCGTAGCACCTACAACCTTTCTTTCAAAAAAAGAAATTGGTTGCAAAAAAGGGTTCGCTCTATCCGTCACAGGGCCTTTCAAACCTAAAGAATGATAGAAGTTAGAGATATAATCAGCGGCTAACTTCAAGCCTCTAGAGGCCGTATTTCTGCCCTCCATACCATCCGAAGCTAGGACGTATAAGTGTTTGCTAAGTTCTTCAGCGGTGATTGTATTTTTGTATTTGGTGACTATTTCGGGGGTAAGATTTTGTTTGGTATTTATTTTGGGGGCTTGTGTAATTACATCTTTAGTAGTAGAACAAGCAGCTAATACTAGCATGGACAACAATGTTCCAAACAGGTATTTTGAAAATATTTTAATCATTGGTGAAATATTTGTGAGTATTTATGGACCATTAAGGCATACAATATTATGATAATTTTGCTGTTTGGAAATAGAATTAGCGGAATAAATTAATTTTTACATTGAAGTACTGCATTCTTATAATGCTGTTAGGTATTTCCTCGATGAATTGGGCACAAGACAAAGAGGTAAGTAAAGACATAGCAGCTATCGTATTTTTGGATTCTTTTGTTGTCACAGCATCCCAACAGGGGTTTGTGGTGGAAGATTTTATAGATATTATTCAACAAGATGAATCCTTTTTTCAAGCCTTCCATAATTTACGACTACAACCCCATCAAGCGCACACCTCCTTTCAATTTTTTGATAGAAAGAAACGGCAAAGAGCTAGTTGTCAAAACAAAATGCACCAACAAGTAGTAGAACGATGTCGAACAATGAATATCCAAGCAGAACAGGTGGAGGGCGACTTTTTTAAAAGTGCGACCCATCGTACACATAATTATTACACAGCTAGCATGCACGAATCTGTCTTCTTTACGGAAGGGCAGATTTGCGAAAAAAGAGATACACCCAATATTTCGGATGAAAAACTATCTGGTATTCAAAAACACATCAATGAGCTAAAGAAATTGGTGTTCCAACCAGGTCGGGAAGTACAAGTTCCCTTAATAGGCGGTAAGACAGCTATTTTTAAAAAAGATATGTTGCCCTACTATCAATTTTATATCCACCAAGATACCACCACTTATGCTGAGCCTTGTTACACCTTTACGGTAGCGGCTAAACCCAATTATCGCTCTAGCAAAACCATCATCAAATATTTAAAAACTTGGTTCGATAAAGAGAATTTTCAAGTAATGGGTAGGGATTATCATTTGCAGTATAGTGGGGTAGTGGGATTTGATGTTAAAATGAAAGTGGCGATCCAGCAAGAAGGGGAGTGGTATCTTCCTAAAACTATTGAGTATGAAGGTACTTGGAAGATCCCTTTACAGAAAAGGGAGACGGGTAATTTTATAGTGGATATTATTCCGAAGGCTCATTGAGATGTTGGCTCTTTGTTATATTTTATGAACTGCAACTAATGGCAAATCAGGTTGGCATCGAGTCCACTTCAGGGAAAATATTCCACTTCATATTTTTCAATCTAACTATACATAAAAAAGTCAATTAGAGGTAAGTAGAAGATTGGTTCAAAGGTATATTATGAATTTGAAAAAATATTATTTAAAAAACTTTACTATGAGTGTTTTCTGATTTATCTTTGCAGAGAACATTTATACAACAATTATATTCCCATTTACGTCCCCCTCACATTATCCATTGATTTTAGGCTATTAGTAAATACTACTTTTCTAAAGTAGAAAGCGTTAGGGAGTAAGGAATGATTGGGGGTGGAAGATGCAAATTTTTATATAAAGACTACTTTGCTGATTCTCCTATTTTTGTGATATTTTACAAAATATATCATTTTTTACTTGCCTAATTGCATGCACTCTACTTAGCTTACCCGCAACCCGCACTTTCTCAATGATGAATGTTGAATGATTGAATTTTGAATAAAACGAGATGCAATAGGACGAAAACACTAAGATATAAGATGACGGTCTATTCAAAATTCAAAATTTTTCATTCAAAATTGAGTCCGCAACCCGCTAAAAAAAAGGTCAATAGATTTGGATCTATCAACCTTTCGTCGGAGTGATTTTTTCGAGCTTAGCCGCTTTTTATCGTCCAATCGTTTACGATGCACTGCGGCAGGAGTGCGAGAACGTTTTCTTTTTTTTCTTGGCTGGGCAGCTTCTATAAGAATTAAGTGGAGTCGTTTTAAGGCTTCCTTTTTATTTTTAAAAGCCGATCTTCCTTTTTGGCATTGAATGACCAATACGCCTTCTTTTGTCAATCTTTTGTCCAACTTTTCTAATAATCGCTCCTTGATGTCAGTGTCAAAGAGTTGGGTATTTTGAAGGTTAAAGAATGCAGTAGCTTTTGTTTCTACCTTATTGACATGTTGTCCACCGCTGCCAGCACTTCTACTCATCTTGAAGATCACTTCCTTTTCTAAGTCAGACCTATCAATGAGTGGCTGTTTTGCTTCCATTATCTATTTATTTGTTCATTGAAAATTAGCCATTTGTAAAAAAAACCTAATTTTACTAGAATTAGTTCCTGATTGACTAATATTTTTAAAAAAAAGATAAACCCTTGTATTGGTTAGCTGTTTAGTAACGGATACTTGGTACTTATTGCCGGATACTATTTTAATACTAAACTACCAGCATCCAGTACCAACAGATTTCAGCATCTAGTTACTCCCAAATTACTAACCAAGTAGCCAAGTCCGCATGAAAAAACACAGAGTTATAGTTTGGTTTCGACAAGACTTGCGCTTGCATGACAACGAGGCATTAACGGACGCCTTGAAGAATGGGGAAGAAGTCCTACCTGTGTATGTATTTGATGAACGGGTTTTTAAAGGGCAAACTCGCTTTGGATTTCCTAAAACGGGTAAATATCGCTGTCAGTTTATTATCGAGAGCGTTCGTGATTTAAGAGAAAATTTAAGGAAACTAGGAAGCGACTTATATATTAGAATAGGTAAACCAGAAGAAGAAATCTTTGAAATCGCAAGGACCGCTAAATCAAGTTGGGTTTTTTGCAATCGAGAAAGAACGGAGGAGGAAGTAGAGGTACAAGATGCCTTAGAAAGAAAGTTATGGTCGGTTGGTCAAGAGGTACGTTTTTCAAGAGGAAAGATGTTATACTATACGGCAGACTTACCTTTCCCAGTTACCCACACCCCTGATATATTTACCCATTTCCGTAAGGAAGTGGAGAAATTTGTACCCATTAGAGAGGTTCTTCCCACACCTACAAAAGAAGATTTTCAAACCGTTAGCATTGACTTACCCCTTGGCGATATTCCTAGTATCAAAGATTTTGAACACGAGCCTTTCACCCCTGATACTCGTTCGGTTATTCCTTTTAAAGGAGGAGAAACGGAGGGATTGAAACGGTTACAGTACTATTTATGGGATTCTGATTTGGTTCAAAACTACAAGGAAACCAGAAATGGACTGATGGGAGGAGATTATTCTTCCAAATTTTCCCCTTGGCTTTCTCAAGGTTGTCTATCGCCCAAAATGATTTATGCGGAGATCAAAAGATACGAGCAAGAACGCACCAAAAATGAATCTACCTATTGGTTGTTTTTTGAGTTGCTTTGGAGGGATTTCTTTAGGTTGATGGGCAAAAAATATGAAAACAAAATATTCCAAAAATCAGGCACTAAAGGGACGCTAACCCACGATTTAAAAAACGATCCACAATTATTACAAGTATGGATAGAGGGGAGGACAGGCGTACCTTTTATAGATGCTAATATGAGGGAACTAAGTCAAACAGGATTTATGTCTAATAGAGGTAGGCAAAATGTGGCTAGTTTTTTAGTAAAGGATTTAACCGTCAATTGGCAGATGGGAGCAGACTATTTTGAGTCCATGTTGTTAGATTATGACCCTTGTAGCAATTATGGTAATTGGAATTATGTAGCGGGTGTAGGTAGTGATCCAAGAGAAAACCGATATTTTAATATCTTAGCTCAAGCTAAGAAATATGATCCTAAAGGACAATATGTTAAACTATGGCTTCCAGAATTAGCTAATTTACCTTCAGATATCATTCATCGGCCCGATATTATTTCTGCTAAACAAGAATCTGCTTTGGGCTTCCATTTGGGAGAGCATTACCCAAAATCAATGGTCAATACCGAAAGATGGGTCTAAGGTAACTTAAATAGCTTGTCTTCATATAATTTTTTTCTACTTTTATATCACCACTTCTTTCCTAATTAGCTTCCTAGAATAGTGAACCGAAGGTACTAAAAAAGGAGGTTTTTAAAACTAAAAACCTCCTTTTTTAGGAATTCTAACTGTCCCCTGACTCCTGTCCTCTGACTCCTAATTAATACTTAATACTCAATTCGTAATAGTCATTATTATCTATCTCTGTTACATTCAAGTTTGTAACTTCTACTAGAAAATAAGTATCGCCTTGTTGAACCGCAAAAATGTCGCCTACTATTACAAAGGGGGTAACAAATCTGCCCGTATCGTTTTGCGTAATCAGATCTCTACCAGTATCAAATAAACTTTGTACTTCCTCTTTGAATTGAATAGCCCCAAAGCTAAAACCTTCTGGCTGTTCCGAAGGATCAACTGTTCTGATAATAGCGCCGTTGATTGCTGAGATTTGTCTTTTCCAGTTGGCAGCCATTTCTGAGTCTAAGTCAATACCCTCATCTCTTAGGTGGGCATTAGAATCAGAAGAACCAGTTCCTTCACCTGTGAATAAATCAATGCCTCCCGTACCAGCGGGTCCTGCCTGATTTAATAATAACTTACCCGTTAAAGAATTAGTAAGGTCGGTACCAGTAGCTTCAGCTATCACGTCAATGCTTAGGAGGCTGCTTTCCTCATTTCCATCACCAATTACTACTTGGTAAGTATGGTTATTCCCATCCTCACTAGTTCGGATAGATATTTCAGCTTCTAAGGCTTCTAAACCGTCCGTAAATATCCAAGGATTAGCTGGAAATTCAGCGCCATTGGCTTTTAGTCTCGTTATATCATCAATGACGATACCGTCTTCCAAAACGGTAATAGAAGTAATTGGAGCGGAACCTTGCTCTGCTCTAACTAGCATGGTAAAGCTAGTTCCAGGTGGACAGGCTTTTTGTCCCCAAAAGTAAGGAGCTTCCTCTACTACGACCGCACTAGGAGGTAGCACTTCCATAGGAACAGTGTTAATATTCAAAAAGACAACAGCGACTTTATCATTCTCATCTGTAATCTCAAAAGAATAAGCATGACTGGCCTCCGTTTCTGGAGCTAGAATGGTAATTTCCCAATCTATTCCCGTTTTATCTGCCTCTTTTAATATTAATGCTGGGTTCGCACCAATATCTGGGTCACTGAATTGCAATCTATTAAAAGGCATAGTTGCTCCATTTTCTACAACTGCAAATGATTTAAGCGCCGCTTCACCAGCTTGTGCACTTACTCTTACCGTAAAGGCAGTGCCTGCAGGTATATCTGCACTACTACTTACTAAGCCTACATCTGCTACTAAGTCAATAGAAGGACCTAAGGGTTCTTCTTCAACGGGTCTAGGTACTCCGCCGCCTCCTAGAGTATCTTCCTCTGTACAAGCGGTTGTTAGACCAAAAAACAAGATACCAATCATTGAAATTCTGAAGAATAATCTAAACATATAGTGTATTTTTTTAAGGTTGCGAGTTGCGTATGCAACTCTGGTTAATCGGTTGATTTTATCTTCTTTAGACGCAAAAATAAGTCAACTATCTTTTAAGGAAATGTTATAAAATTCTTTAGGTTTTGTTAGTTCTTGTAAAATCTATGGGCAAAAAATGTACTAAAATTATATGTTATAAAACATATTTGATAGATTTAGGAATCTATTGAGTTATCAATGGACCAAAATTCAACAATTGTGACTTACACATCCAAGCAACTTTTAACCAATACCCCTATCACCAAAAGAAGAATATTTCTTTCTCATTGCGGGGTATCTCCTCTTCATGAAGCCGCTGCGGAAGCCAGTATTTCCTTTCTTAAATCGCATCAAGCTTATGGCGCCTCTTTTGTAATGGACGAATACAATGTAATTTTAAACAGTTTTAAACAAACTTTTGGGCAACTATTAGACACTTCCCCAGATAATATAGCTGCGACTAAAAATACCTCCGAAGCCTTTTCCATGATTGCGGAAGGTTATCCTTTCCAAGAAGGGGATGAAGTGATTTCTTTTATACACGAGTATCCTGCCAATCATTTTCCCTGGAAATTACAGGCTAGAAAACGAGGGGTGCGTTTGAAATTAATTCCAAACATTCCTTACAAAGGAGTACCGTCGGATTTTTGTGGTAGTTGGAAATTAGAACACATCAAATCTTTTATTACTAGTCGGACTCGGATTATTGCCATTAGTCATGTTCAATTTACGAGTGGTTTTGCAGCGGATTTACCCGCTTTGGGACAATTATGTAAGGAACACAACATTGACCTAGTAGTGGATGTTGCTCAGAGTTTGGGTAGCCTGCCTGTCTATCCAGAAGAATGGAATATTGCAGCTGTCGCCTCCGCAGGGTGGAAGTGGTTATTGGGCCCTGTGGGCATTGGCATATTTTATACCTCTCCAGCTTTTCGGGCGAAACTAGCCCCCGTTTTAATAGGGGCAGAAACCATGCAACAATGCCCCGATTATTTGGATCATCGTTGGCAACCGCACACTACTGCTAAGCGTTTTGAATATGCTACCTCTCCAGTTTCTTTATTG
>CALJIQ010000539.1 GCA_937973995.1 uncultured Saprospiraceae bacterium | reverse complement strand
TTGTGAGGAAATGATTATTGCGGATTATTTTTGCCTCATTACTTATACGGTGAGGTTGAGTAAAATCTGCAATAATCATTGTAGCGTCAGTGTAATCTCATCTGCGAAATCAAAAAAAAATCTGCGGAATCTGCGATTCTCAATTCATTCCACTTTCTCAAAACAACCCGCATCAGGAATAGACAAATCCCTAGTAGTGCCTTCTATATCCAATGGAATAGAAGATAAAGGCATGGCAAATCCATCTGCGATAGATAGAGAATCTAAGTGATAGTCATTTTCCTCTATATCTTTAAAAAGAAGAATATCGGTGTTACCCGCTTCTGGAATACACGGATTACAGTTTTCGTAAAAGTCTGGCACATCCTCTATTAAGTCCTCAATTCTCACCACACAATTTTCAAAGCTATAATTGAAGTCTGCCTCATCTAAGTCGAACATTTCTACTTCATCTTTCCGTGAACCATATACAATGGAATTGACAAATTTGGCATTTAAATTATTCCATCTTGCCTCTGTACATAATTGATCCAAGCACAAGGCATTGCTCAATCGCAAAGCGGCATTATCTACCCCATAACTAGCCAAGGTGCAATACCTAAAATCATAATTCCCTCCATACTCTAATTGCACCGCATTCCCTCCATTTCCATAAATTAAACAGTTATTAGCAGTAATACTAGAATGCACACCTATCACCCCCCCACTAATGGCATTGGCTACCGTACTATTGAGTAATACCAAGGTAGAAGCTGAATCAGCGATCACTCCAAAGCGAGCGTTTTTAATAGTGGCATGTTCTATCCTGTTCCCTCGACTGGTTCGGGACAGATAGATGCCTCCCCACTGCCCAGGCACTTCTTGAAAGCCTTCTTCTAATCTGTCTCCCTGAATGGTTACGGGGTCTTCTGCTGTTCCTTTTATTTTTAATTTTCCATCTGGCAAAACGAAAATATAGCCATCATTATAATTCTCCCCTAAAATGCCTGCCCGCACAATTCCTCCATGAATATAAATGTCTGTTCCTGGGGGTATATTTAAAGTACAACTATCCACTAGCAAGGCCCCATAGATGACATAAGGCTTTGGATCATCAAAAGTCACTTCGTCAAAATCACAAGCCACAATAGCTCCACTACCTTGACTAAACCTGTTGGGGATATAGTTGGCATTTTGTCCCCAGGCTTCTAATAAGAGTTGCCTATTCACCCCATTCAATTCCACTTCCAAAAATTCTTCTATAATAAATGGACTGATCGACAAAGGATTGTCTGGGTCAACCGTTACTTCTGCAAAAACATAAATACTATCGTTGGGGGCAATTTCTACATCCCTGACTTCATTGGCTGGAATACCATCTACATTGATTCTAAAGGAAGAGCTGCTTCCTCTGTCAAGGCGAACGCTGTTCAACAAAATGGGTTGGTCATTATCGTTGTATATTTTGACATACCTTGTTGCCGAGCCAATTTCTGTGAATACGGTATCAAAGCGAAGGGTATCCAAAGAGAAGCTTATTTCTGCGGAACTGTCTAATAAATAATCTTCTTCTTTATTGCAGGCATAGATGGCTGCTAAAAGGAGTAGGGCATATAAGAACCATTGTTTCATGGAGAATTTCCTTAATTGTGTTAGTTCTGATTTCAATAATTGGTTGTAAAACCAATTATTGAAATCGAACTAACATAATTTTATCAATTGAAAGAGTTATGTTATCTCAATTTTAATGATTGATTTTTTCATTAAAAATCAATCATCAAAATTAGAGCTAACACAACATTGCTAATTCTAACGAAAAAAAGGAGCGCAAAGTTAGCCTTTAACGTTTAATTCCTGCTGCTATTCAGTTGAAATCTATAAACTACTAGTAATGTCATTACCCCAACAACAAGAATGGTTACTTTTACCTTTTTTTGTAGATAAGTAATCAATCTTTATTTATTGAAAATAAACATCATCATACCCGCTTATAATGAGGAACAATCCATAGCAAATGTGTTAAGAGATATTCCTAGAGATATGGTGGAAGAAATAATTGTTTGCAATAATGCAAGCACCGACCATACGAAAGCCGTAGCACTTGCACAAGGAGCAACCGTAGTGGATCAACCCTTAAAAGGCTATGGGAATGCTTGTTTAAAAGGTATTGCTCACATCAAAAACAAACCGCAAGCACAACAGCCGGATATTGTTGTTTTTTTAGATGGTGATTATTCAGACCATCCAGAAGAATTAATCCATCTTATCCAACCAATCATAAAAGAAGATATGGATATGGTAATTGGGTCTAGGGCATTAGGAGATATGGAAAAAGGAGCGATGATGCCCCAACAAATTTTTGGTAATTGGCTAGCCACTACCCTTATCAAGTTTTTCTACAATTATGAATTTACGGACCTCGGTCCTTTCCGTGCTATTACTTGGAAAAAATTGCTGGAGATAGATATGCAAGATCGAGATTTTGGGTGGACAGTAGAAATGCAAGTCAAAGCAGCTAAATACGGATTGAAGTGTATAGAAGTGCCTGTTACTTATCGAAAACGAATTGGGGTCTCTAAAGTATCGGGCACGATACGAGGAACGATTTTGGCAGGACATAAGATATTGTGGACGATTTTTAAATTATTGTAATTGAGGGGTCAGGAGTCAGGAATCAGGGGTCAGGGTATTTCGCTCTGACTCCTGACCCCTGACTCCTGACCCCTAACCAAGAAGAATGACCTTACTCGCATATATAATTCTAGGAATATACCTAACCGCCTTAATTTGGATAACAGGCTATTGTTTGCTGCAATTACACTTGTTATATAAATATCAACAAGGCGATGAACAAATTACCTTACTGAAGCCTAGTCTTACTGACAAGAGCCTACCTTTTGTTACCATACAACTTCCTATTTATAATGAGTTATATGTAATTGAAAGATTAATAGATCAAGTATGTGAATTTAGTTATCCTAAGGATAAGATGGAAATCCACATCTTAGATGATTCAACGGATGAGACAGTGGATATTGTAAAGAAGAAAGTGGAACATTATAAAGCCAAAGGGTTTCAAATAGAACAAATCCGAAGAACAGATAGGACGGGATATAAAGCAGGTGCATTAAAAGAAGCAACCCTGAAAGCGAAAGGGGACTTTATTGCCATTTTTGATGCGGACTTTGTGCCAAGAAAAGATTTTTTATTAAATACCATTCCCCATTTTCAGAATCCTAAAATAGGAGTTGTACAGACTCGTTGGGAGCATATCAATCAAAATTATTCGTTGTTGACTAAATTGCAAGCCATGCAATTAAATGTGCATTTCACCGTAGAACAACAGGGTAGAAAATCAGGAAATTATATGCTCCAATTTAATGGCACAGCAGGCGTATGGCGAAAAGAAACCATTGCAGATGCAGGCGGTTGGGAGGCAGATACTTTGACAGAAGACTTAGACCTTAGTTATCGGGCACAACTGAAAGGATGGGAGATCATCTTCCTAGAAAAATTCGGCTCTCCTGCTGAACTGCCCGCCGAAATGAATGGCTTAAAATCGCAACAATTCAGATGGATGAAGGGCGGGGCAGAAACGGCTAGAAAAATGTTGCCGACTATATGGAAATCTAATCTAAAAATGCCTCAGAAAATTCATGCTACGGGGCATTTGTTAGGCAGTACGATATTTATTTTTGTTCTAGTGGCAGGTGTGTCTAGCGTCCCTTTATTATTTGCTTTACAAGAAATTGGATTTGATACGCGTTACTTTGGATTTTTCTTGGCGGGATTGCTATCTGTCATTGCCGTCTATTTCGTAGCCAACGTGAATGCGGAACTCAAAGAGGAGAAGTGGTTGAAAAAAGTATTTAAGTTCATTGTTTTGTTTCCCGTTTTCTTAGCTATTTCTATGGGCTTGTCCCTGCATAATACCATTGCCGTTATTCAAGGATGGAAGGGCAAACAATCGCCTTTTATTCGCACCCCTAAGTTCAATATCAATACGCTTACCGATAGCTTTAAAAAGCAAAAATATTTTAATGGCAAACTCTCTTGGGTGACCATTTTTGAAGGTTTGCTTTCTATTTATTTTTTGGGGGGCATTCTATTGGGCTTGCAATTGGGGAATAATGCTTTCCTATTGTTTCATGCCATGCTGATGATTGGTTTTGGGACGATCTTTTATTATTCTATTAGTCATTTGCGATTGAAGTAAGAATCGCAGATTACTTATTGATTTCGCAGATGAGATAATAAAGATGGTTCTTTGACATATCCCGTGAAAAGTCAACTCGTCCGATGACTAGCGTCGTCGGATGAGCTGATTTTAGCCATCCGACGACGAAGTCATCGGACGGTTAAAATCTTATTCCACGGGATTTGTCAGAGAACCATAAAGATTATTTTGATAATGTCAGATTAATCGAAATCGTAAGTCAGATACATCCGAAAAAATCAATTTCATCACTAACATCTAATCTGCGAAATCAATTCTACATCTGCGGAATCTGCGATTCATAATTCATGCCCAAGTCTCCTTAACCGCCCGCTCCACTGACTCAAAACTAGGTTTCTCTCCATTCCATAGCCAAAGCGCATAGACCTTCACACGATTCATTGCAATCAAATAAATCGGTAGCAAGACCAGAATGACGACGGTGATAAAGATCAACCCAAAGGCAACAGAAATCGCCATTGGGATAATAAATTGCGCTCCTACACTGTCATTAGCCAATAGCGGTAATAGCCCCGCTACGGTTGTAACAGAAGTTAAGGTAATGGGTCGAAAACGAGATAAGCCTGCCTCATATAAAGCATCCATCTGCGCCCAGCCTTTTTTTAGATTTTGATTATAGGTAGAGACAAATACTAAGGCATCATTCACCAAGATACCAATTAAGGCAAGGATACCTTGATTGGATAATAAAGAGATCGGCTTGTCCATTAAATAATGTCCCCACACTACCCCTACATAACAGAAAGGAATCAACATAAAAACGGCTATGGTTTGACTGACCGATTTAAAAGTTAAGGCAATTACAAAGAACATCAACAGTAAAATGACGGGGAAGACTGTTCCTCCTGAGGCTGCCGTTTTAGCTTGCTCTCGGTCTTGCCCTTCAAATAGGGCAGACACTTCGGGGTATTTAGCTAATATAGCTGGAACGGTCGTTTCTTTTAAACTATTATTCATGTCTTGTGCAGATACTTGATCGCTAGAAACATCTGCTTCTACCGTAATTTGCCGTTTGCCTTCTAAACGATTGATCGCTAACACCCCTTTCCCTATCTCTAGTGTAGCTACTTCTGACAATGGATATTCTTGTCCACTTGCTAAGCGAATCCGCATATCTTGTAGTTGGGCGATATTCCGTCGATCTTTTTCTGCATAACGTACCCATACTTTTACTTCATCACTACCTCGTTGGATGCGCTGTACTTCATTACCAAAATAGCCTTGTCGAACCTGTCCTGCTACTTCTTGTAAATTCAAGCCTAAGAATTTACCTTTCTCATTTAGATTGATAGATACCTCTTTTAATCCTTCCTTGTTGGAATCAGAAACATCTTTTAATTCTTCTAAATTTTGTAAAGACTGTTTGATTTCCTGGGTCGCTTTTTCTAGTTGGATAGAATTGTCACTGGTTAAAGCTAAAGAGACAGCGCTACCAAAATTTTGGATCGAAGCTCCAAAAGTCAGGGATTCTACCTCTGGAATGATTCCTACTTTATCTCTAATTAATCCACTAATCGCCCGTTCCCCTATTTCGGTTCTAAGTTCTGCATCAATCAAGATAATATTTACTAAGCCTTCATAACTAGTGGGCCCTACTTCTTTTATCGTGTGCTTGACGATAGAAACACTATCTGCCATATACTTTTTAGAAATCTCTTTGTTGACTTCAAGGGCAGCTTCTTCTATTCGATTCAGTATATCTAGTGTAATCTCTTCACTCGTACCTGCTGGTAATTGAATTTTTGCGACTACATTATTGCCTTCTACATTAGGAAAGAAATCTTGCCGTACCATTCCGCCTTGCACTGCTGCTAAGGAAACCATTAATAATCCTAAAATGATGGAAAAGACAAAAAATTTATTGACTAAGGTGAATTTAAGAATAGGTCCATAGATTTTGTCTCGCAAAAATTTCATGAACCCGTCCAATTGTCGAGTTAACCAATACTTCTTTGTGTTAGGGTCTAGTGCCTTGGAATGCGCCACGTGTGCAGGTAATATAAGTGCCCCTTCGATTAAGGAAAAAATTAAGGCAAAAATGACAAAGGTAGATAAGGAGGAAAAGAAATCACCTATCTGTCCTGACAGAAAAAAGAAACTAGAAAAAGCAATAATAGTCGTAATAATCGCTCCTGTCACAGCAGGCAGTACCTCTAAGGTCCCTTCCACTGCCGCTTCCAAACGACTTTTAGCTCCTTCTTCATACTTACTATAAATACTTTCACAAATCACAATCCCATCATCTACCAATATCCCCAACACCATAATCATCCCAAAAGAAGAAACAACGCTAATACTTTCATCTAATAGGGAGGCAAAAATGAACATCCCTCCAAAAGAAATGGGGATCGCTACCGCCACCCAAAATGCCAATCGCCAATTTAAAAACATGGCTAATAATAAGACGACCAGAAAAAATCCCATCAGACCATTCTCCGCTAATAAGTTCAATCGTTCTTTAATAACTTGAGACTCGTCCGATAGCATGAGTACTTGAATGTTTGGATGAGTTTGTTCAAATTTTTCAAAATACGCACTAGCCTGATCGGCAGCTTTAATAATATCTTCGTCTTTGGTGTAATTAATGGCGATGGTGGCCGCCGTTTGTTTATCTACGTAAGTTCTACTTGGATTATCAATCCACTTATCTTTTATATCCGCTACTTGGTGTAGGCGAATCAGACTCCCACTAGGAGAAGTTTTGACAACAATATTTCTAAATTCATTAGCCGTATATCCTTTATTATTCGCTCTTAGTAATAGGTCTTCTTGTGCTCCTTTTATCGTACCACTGGTAATATTTAGGTTGGCGCTTCGAACCGCTTGGGCAGCTTGGGCGAGCGAAATTCCGTAGGTTCTTAAATCATTTTCTCGAAAAGCAATTTCAATTTCTTCTTCTGGAAAGCCTTTTAATTCTACTTTTGAAATATGCTCCATTGCCAATAAATCATCCTCAATATCCCGAGCATATTTTTTCAAGGCATACAAATCCATATTACCACTAATGGAATAGGTAATAGCATTGGCAATAATCTCCAATTTATACACTCGGATATTTTCCATCCCTACTGGAAAAGAAGCAATGGCGTCTACTGCATTCTTTACATCGGTCAACACCTTATCTATATCTTCATTTTCTACTATTTCAATCGTCACCGTTCCTGCATTCTCCACAGAAGTAGAGGTAACTCTATCCACCCCAGAAACCCCTTTTACCGCTTCTTCTACTTTTGAAACCACTCCTTCTTCTACTTCTTCTGGTGCAGCGCCTGGAAAGATAGATTGTATCAAGATAATCTTCTCTGGTATTTCTGGAAAAAACGATCGCTTTATATTCAAAGCGCCCACTGTACCAAAGAGCAATATGGCTACCATCAGCATATTAGCTGCTAGTGAATTTTTGATAAAATAACTTATTATTGAACGCATTCCTTCTTAGGTTTCAGGGGTCAGGAGTCAGGAGTCAGGGAAGCCATCTTCTGACCCCTGACTCCTGACTCCTGACTCCTCTTTATTTGCTTGCCGTCATCTCCACCGCTTTCACATTCATTCCCTCAAAGGCACCGACCAATTTATTTTTGACTAGCAGCGTACCGTCCAATATATCCTGCACGATGGCTTCTGAAGCATTGGTATTCAATACGGTCACTTTTTGTAATTTAAGTTTATCATTTTTCACCACATAGACTTGGTTTTGATTGACCAATAAATCCAATGGAATTGCTAGAGCGTTATTGACAGAACGGGTTTTTAAGTTTCCTTTTAAATACATGCCCTCTCGCAGTCCTTTTCCTCTCACTCCGATAAACACCAATACGGATTGGGTATTAGGGTCTATCATATCACTGACTCTTCGCACGGTACCTACCCAATTACCAGCTATTGCATCCGAATATAAATTGACTTTTGTTCCTGTCTTGATATATTTTAAATCTTCTAGATTAACCGTAGCCTGTAATTCATAATCGCCCGTTCCCATTAAGCTACCCATTTTCTGACCCGCTCGTACTAGTGAACCAGGGTTAATCATCGCCTCAGAAATGACTCCTGAAAAAGGTGCATAGACGGTATATTTTCCCAGTCGCTTTTCTGCACTTTTAATCGTGTAGTATTGAGCAGAAAGATTTTTGGTAGCTATATAATATTTTTCTTGATCGGAAAGTGGTTTCGGTAATTCTTTGATACTAGTCTCTACATTAAAGTTATCCACATAAGTTTTCCATTGTGGAAAACTATTAGGATAATCTATTTTTAAGTCTGGTAATAGCATCGTAATAGCATTGACCAGATTGCTCTTTTGAGAAAGAATACTCAACCGAGATTCATCATCTTCTATATCCAATAATATTTCTCCTTTTTTGAAATAGGTACCTACCTTAAAAGGTTTAGCCGTACTTTCTAACATCCCCGTTACTTCTGCGAAAATGTCTACTTTATTATAAGCGGCCAGACTTCCCTGCACTTCTATCTCTGAAGAGGCACTTCCATTTTGTGCTTTAAAAACCTCTATTTCACGGATGACTGGCACAGGATTTTCTTTTTTCTTAGGCGGTGCTTTTTGGGCGGACATCCTCTGGGATAGCATAAAAGCACCTACTAAAACCAATAGACCTAAAACAATGCTAATTCTTCTAAAAAGTAAACTCATGGTTTGTTCTTTCGAGTGATGATAGGTTGGAGATTACAAAATGAGAATAAATATATGGATATGATAACAGATGACTTACCTTTTTGTTATGATTTTTTGAAGCTTGTAGCTGGTCTGAATAATTATTATAAATAATATGGTCGTCAGGAGACGACTAGGATATACTTTTCCAGTCAGGAGACTGGAAATATCGGGTATGAATAACCCTTAATAACACGAAGTAATAACTCTTTAATAACTAACCCTCATAAAAAAAGGCTTGATGAATGTACATCAAGCCTTTTTAAGTGGTAACCAAATTTTAAGTGGTGTCGGGCTTAATTAAGTTTAATTAAGCATGCGCCTCCATCAACTCTTGTGCTTTTTTAGAACCCATTGCTGCTGCTTTTTTCCAATCGCTTTTAAAGCCTTTTTGACCAGCTCTATGCAAAGCAATTCCTCGGTGCAATAGTTCATCCGCATTCGCCTCTTTGCCATCATTTAATTCCATTTCCATTGCACTATTAAAAGCATTAATGGCTTCTTTGAAATCCCCTAATTCTAGCAACACTTTACCATATCTATTAAACACGTCTTTTTTCCATCTAAAATTTGGGTCATCTTGAGAAAACTTACGTCTAGTGAAGAATTTGTATTCCTCAGCGGCACCCTTCGCATCTCCTAGTTTCAATAAACAATCCCCTTTAATGCGACGCGCTTTCCAATAGACAGATTGTAAAGGAATCGAGCGTTTAACAGTCCTATCAAAATCAAGAACTGCCTTTTCTAACTCTGCCTTTAACAAATAAATGTTTGCTCTACCAAAATAAGCATCCGGATTATTATCATGAATATTGATGCTCTTAGTAAAGTCGTACAGTGCATCCTCATAGTTCTGCAACTGAAAATTAATGTATCCTCGACGCTCATAAGCTTGTGCATGACGCTCATACTTTTGAATCGCTTTAGTCAAGGCTGCCATTGCTTCATCTTCCTTCCCTTCCTCTTTGACTAACTCTCTCCCTTTTAGAAAAGCCTGAACAGCCACTTTATCACTATGAGGTTCGATGATTCGATGATCAAGAATCTTGCCCTCGTCTATCATCCAAGCACTCATAGAACCTGCAATTGCATACTGCGCCAAGTATTCAAATAAACTAACGGTTGCTTTCCATTTTTTCTCTACTCCATAAACCACCACCCTTGGAAGGCTTAGGCTCAAAGATTCTTCATCAAATAACTCCTCTGCACTCAGGAGCACATCCGTTTTGTAATACGTTTCGAGCCGCCGCTCATACATTTGTAGCACCTTCGAAAAGCTCTTGGAGGTGCCGAACTCCAAGCATCCTTTGAAGATGATTTTGAAATTTTTTACATTGGTTACCATAACAAATACTGCTTTATTGATTGATGTTTATATTTACATATACGTTTTTATATTTATAACGGAATGATGAAAAATCCATGTTTTTAGCTGGCTGCTTCTTTCATTAAAAAGGCATCAACTAAAAAAATGCAGAAATTGTTTTTCATCAATAAAGTAGTCTTATAAAAAATAAAATTCACGGTAATGCATTGATAACCGTGAATGTAGTTTCAAACAATTTGAAACATCCCAATTAATCGTCCTATCTCGAACGCATACGAAGTGGGATTTACAGTTATATCAAGTACAAGACTATTTATTCTTATAGAAACAAAGAGACACTATTGCCCAGTTAAATAGGATAATAAATGTTTCTTGTTGTTTTCGTTAACTGAGGTGTAATTCTCTAACGTGTGTTCTCGTAGAAGTACGTAATAGAGTCAGATGTGAAAGACTTACAATGTCAGTTTTCTCTTAGTAGGTATGTTCTTTAGGACCTGTCCTCGGAATTGGGCAATAATCTTAATAAAGATTAAAGAATATGTTTTAATTTGGGACAAGGTGTAAGGTTAGTTTTTTGCAAAGTAGCTACAAATTTACAAAAAAACTGATATTATGCAAATGTTTTATGCTTTTTTTTGCCCCTAAACAGCTAAAAATCAAATTAAAAGGATCAATTGTAAGAATTCGGCAAAATGGATTGAGTGAATGTCTAGCTAAGAATAATTCATTCACCCAATTATTTTTCTAGATTTGTAAATCACATTGTTATGAAAATGCTAATAGCTGACACCCGAAAAAATCATAATAAAATCAATACTTAAAGCTCAAAAAAATAATTTTATTTCAAACACACCTTACTGATTAAAAATAAATTATAGTATTTTTTATTTATTATATAAACAATACATACGTTTCAAAACGCTAATTATGACTATCTCTTTTCGCTTACTTTTCTGGTGTACCGTCTTACTATTCGCTTGCACTACCGATACGCAACACACCTCTACTGCTGCTGCCGCAGGGGAAAAAGACGGAAAAATTACTATTCCTTCTTTCAACAAATTATTAGCAGCAACAGATCAGGCTCAATTAATTGATGTCCGTACTCCTTCCGAATTTTCTAGTGGTCATCTGGACGGAGCGGTAAATATTAATTTCAATGATGCTAGTTTTGATACTAAAATTGGACAACTCAACAAAAGTCAACCTGTCTTCATTTATTGCCAAGCAGGAGGAAGAAGTGGAAAGGCCTATAAAAAGATGAAGGCAATGGGGTTTGAGCAGGTGTATGATATGGAGGGGGGATATGGAGCGTTTACAAAGTGAGGAATTACATGTGCTATCAAATATGCCTTTTTGTTAGTATTTCGAACGCAATTGGACGCTATTCTAGTGAAGACAAAAACTATTACAGCTAAAACAG
The DNA here is from genome assembly GCA_937973995.1 of uncultured Saprospiraceae bacterium. Lineage (GTDB taxonomy): Bacteria > Bacteroidota > Bacteroidia > Chitinophagales > Saprospiraceae > JAFMDF01. The sequence goes on along the minus strand of CALJIQ010000539.1, from coordinate 5,289 downwards.
CAAATCCTTTTGGGTATCAAGTTTTAGTCGCTGGACAACCAAAAGTGGATGACGGAACCAATTAATTCTATTATTCATAAAAATGAAATACCAACAACTACTGCTTTTATATTGCTTACTGAGCCTCTTTCTAGCTTGTCAAAAGCCAACACCCAAAGCCGACCTAATCATCACTAACGCCAATATTTGGACAGGCAATGACCAGCAAAAAAAGGCAGCGGCGATAGCAATAGCGGCGGATACCATATTGGCTATAGGGAACAAAGAAGCAGTGGAACCCTTTAAAGGAACGAATACGGAGATAGTAGATGCTAATGGAAAATTCATCACCCCAGGCTTTATAGATAGTCATGTCCACTTATTAACAGGCGGACGAAGCCTGCTAAGTGTGGATTTAAGAGATGCCAGCACGCCTGAAGAATTTAGTAAACGGATTACAGATTTTGCGAAAACTTTACCCAAAGGAGAATGGATATTGGAAGGTAACTGGGACCATACCTTATGGGATGGAGAATTACCTCGTAAAGAATGGGTAGATGAATTGACAAAAGATCATCCAATCGCCTTGTATCGGTTAGATGGTCATATGGTCTTCGCTAACTCTGCCGCTCTAAATTTTGCAGGTATCAATAAGAATACCCCTGAAGTGGAAGGAGGAATCATTATTCGAGATGAAGAAGGACATCCTACGGGGATACTCAAGAGCAATGCGATGAATATCCTATTGGATAAAATTCCACCAATGTCTGCGCAACAGAAAACGAATTCTTTTCAAGCAGCGATGGATTATTTTTTATCGAATGGGGTTACTTCTGTTCACGATGTGGACAGTACGGAGAGTTATGAAATAGCTCGACAATTTAAAGCAGTCGATAATTTATCCGTTCGAGTTTACTCCATTAAACCCATTTATAAATGGCAGCAACTAGTTAACAAAAAAAGAGCAGATGATAAGTGGGTCAAACAAGGTGGATTGAAAGGATTTGTAGATGGCTCACTTGGTTCACACACCGCTGCTTTTCATGCTGCTTACACAGACCATGCGCACGATAAAGGCTTTTTCACTTTTGCTCCTGAGGATTTATATGAATGGATTACCAATGCAGATAAAAACAATTTCCAAATTCTGGTACATGCCATTGGCGATCATGCGATTCACACCATATTAAATATATTTGAAAGAATCATAAAAGAAAATGGACAACAAGATAGACGAATCAGGATCGAACACGCCCAACATTTAGACCCAGCAGATATTCATCGTTTTGCAGCATTAGGGGTAATCGCCAGTATGCAACCTTACCATGCCATTGACGACGGAAGATGGGCAGAAGAAGTAATAGGCCCTGAACGAATAAAAACGACCTATGCTTTTAAATCTTTATTAGATGCCAATGCTACCCTTGCCTTTGGTAGTGATTGGGCAGTGGCCCCTGCTTCGCCGCTGTATGGAATTTACGCTGCGGTGACTCGCCGAACGTTAGATGATAAAAATCCTAATGGTTGGGTACCTGAACAAAAAATAACCGTTGAGCAAGCCTTACGTGCTTACACAAAGGATGCTGCTTATGCTTCTTTTGAAGAAGATATTAAGGGAAGTTTAGAGGTAGGAAAATTAGCAGATTTTGTAGTGCTTAGTGAAGACATTACGACTATTAATCCGATTAAGATTAGAGAAGTGGAAGTCTTACAAACTTATGTAGGAGGAGAAAAAGTGTTCTCGAAATAAGTCTTGTACGATACAAGGACCAATGAACTAAGGGATAAAATCTTTGTTCTTCATAAAAAATATAGACATGAAAAAAATCATAGGAATCAGCAGCCTTATTTTACTAGCAGCAATAACTGCTATCAGTTGGAATATCCCCAATACTGTTGTGAAGCAATCAGATCAACCAGCAGCTACACCTGACTTCAAGGTTTATTGGAATGATGGGAAAGCAGAAATTTCAAGCTACACCTTGCAGCAATCTCGCTATGGAGAACTGCACGAGGGAGAGGCAACTATGATTTTTGTTACAGAACCTTTCTCTAAGTCCAAACAAGTGAAGTTAGATAATTATAAGAATTATAAGGATAAAGTGGAAGTGCTGAAGCTCAATGCAGTACGTAAATTTAATACTGGTATTTATCCATATTCAACCATGACGTCCATTTTTAGTCCTTATGAAAGCAGTGGTCAAGCACTGAAGGTATCTACAAGTGTGCAAGAATGGTGTGGTCACGCCTTTATGCAATTCAATAGAAGAGGAAATAAGATAAAGATTGCAGGCAAGTCTTATTTTGAAAGTGAGGGCGATGTGGACTCCTCTATTCCTAATGCTTACTTAGAAGACGAATTGTGGAATATGATTCGAATAAATCCAGAGTTGCTCCCAAAAGGAAGTTTTCAACTCATTCCATCAACCCTATTTCTCCGCTTGAAACATCATGCACCACAAGTGGTGACGGCTACGGCTCAACTGATGAAAACTCAAAATGAGCAATTTAGTACCGAACAATTATTTGAATATACCCTTCAATATGACCAACCCGCTACAAGAACCATCTCTATATTTTTTGATACTCAATTTCCTCATCAGATTAAAGGATGGCAAGAAAAAGGTCGCTTAACCACTACCGCTACTTTAAAAAAATCAATTCGTTTAGATTATTGGAGTAAGCATAATAATACACATCGAGCGTTACAGGAATTACTAGAGGATTAATCCTATTTATTACCTTAACTTGACAATGATAGATTATCACTAAATCTAATATGGTTAGTTAGTATTCCATCAATCAGATCACTTTGAGCGATCAGATTGAACGAAAACGTCTAATCTGATGACTTTCAGTTCATCTGATTAGTTGTCTAAGTAAGGTTCAAATTATAGAAATTCCTACTTTAACATTGTCAAATTAAATTATTGAAACTGGACAGCCTTTCCTATCTTTAAGCAAAATCCAGTTATCATGAAAAAAACATACGCTTTCCTTTTTTCTTTTGTGTTGATCTTAACCAGTTTATCAGCACAAAAGCAGGATGTTTTTCAGCAATTAGAAGAAATTGCCATCATTGACCAAAAGGTGATGATGCCTATGCGGGATGGGATACGATTAGCGACCGATATTTACCGACCTAAAACCGATCAGCCCGTTCCTATTATTTTTTCAAAAACGCCTTATAATTTCAATTCTTGGGGAGATGGAGAAAAGCGAACCCGTACCGCTCAACGTGCTTACGAAGCGGTCAAGCGAGGCTATGCCTATGTGGTGCAAAATGAGCGTGGCAGGTATTACTCGGAAGGCGAATGGGATATCTTAGGGGTGCCAACTACAGATGGCTATGATGCTTTCACTTGGATGAAGAAACAAACTTGGTCAAATGGAAAAGTGGGAACACTAGGTTGCTCTTCCACAGCAGAATGGCAAATGGCAGTAGCAGCTTTAGACCACCCTTCACATGCAGCGATGGTGCCTCAAGGATTTGGGGCAGGGGTAGGTAAAGTGGGCAGATTTAATGAGCAAGGTAATTGGTATCGAGGAGGTGCGCATCAACTATTATTTACGGCTTGGCTATACGGCGTAGAGCATGATAAATTCAAACCTCGCATACCAAAAGGAGCGACACAAGAGGACTTAATTCGTATTTCGCGATTTTATGATTTAGCACCTGAAAATCCGAAAGTGGATATGTCGGAGGCATTGGCACATCTGCCCGTTACAGATATGCTACAAAACATTGGTGGTAAGCGAGAGATTTTCGATAAGATGATATTACGAAAGCCCAATGATCCAGATTGGTTGGAGGGTGGTTTATATCATGAAGACATGCCTTTTGGCGTACCTAGTTTCTGGTTTGCCTCTTGGTATGATGTTTCTACGGGTCCTAATCTAGAGCTATTTAATCATGTACGAAATAACGCCAAAGATGCGGAAGTTCGGGATAATCAATATTTAGTAATTGCGCCTACACTACATTGCCGCTATACTAGAGCCACCGAAAACACAATCGTAGGAGAACGCAGCGTAGGTGATGCGAGACTTAATTACGACGAGCAAATCTATGCTTGGTTTGACTATTGGTTAAAAGGAGAGAAAAACGACTTCCAACAAAAAACACCAAGAGTACAGTACTACACAATGGGCAGCAATAAATGGCAGCACTCCGAAACTTGGCCACCAGAAACAGCCAAGATGACTACCTATTATTTATCTAGTGACGGTAAAGCCAATAGTCTCTTTGGAGATGGAAAATTGAATCGTACGAAGCCTCAAAAAAATACAACCCCTGATGCCTTCACCTACGACCCTATGAATCCTGTTCCATCTTATGGAGGGAATGTTTGTTGTACGGGCAATGCGGTACAAGGTGGTGCATTTGATCAAAGCCAAATGGAAACTCGTCATGATATTTTGGTATATACTTCTGAACCTTTACAGGAAGGAATAGAAGTGAGTGGTTTTATTGAGTCAACTCTTTACCTAGCTTCTGATGTAAAAGATACCGACTTAACCATCAAATTAATAGATGTTCATCCTGATGGAAAAGCTTTTAATTTAGATGAAACCATTCAGCGAGTACGTTACCGAGATGGCTACGAAAAAGAAGTTTTCATGGAAGAAGGTCAAGTCTATTCAATAGAAATGACTCCCCTGTCCACTAGTAACTATTTCAAAAAAGGACATCGTATTCGTATCGAAGTATCAAGTAGTAACTTCCCACGCTTCACCCGTAACTTGAATACAGGAGGGAATAATTTTGATGAAAAAGAAGGCGTAATAGCTCATAATAAAATCTACCATTCTGCTAAGTATCCTTCTTCCATTCGGTTGCCAATTGTTCAGAAAGAAAAAGTTGGTCAGCGATAAGTAATACTACTTTGTCACTTTAGGAAAATCCCGTCAGGAGACGGGAAGAATATAGGGTTCAAGTTTGGAAACTTGAACCATCGCCCTTCGATATTTTCAGTCTCCAGACTGAAAATGAATATCTTAGTAGTGGGACAAAAATAAATGTCCCTTAGTCGTCTCTTGACGACGTTTTCGGATAGTCTATATTTCACTTTAAAGTGACAAAGTACTATTACTAAGTACAAAACTTTCATCCCCCTTGAAAAACAGTTATCCTTCTTTGACGTACTTTTGAGACAAGGATTAAGAGCTTGTCTAAGAGTATGTCTAAATTTCTATCGGCTGAAAACCAATATTTTACGAACCTGACTTTGAAAAAATTAGTTTACTTAGCTCGCTAAACGCACTAATTTTTTCTTCCTCAGAACCGCAAACTATTGATCTTCAACTCGA
>CALJIQ010000538.1 GCA_937973995.1 uncultured Saprospiraceae bacterium | reverse complement strand
AATATTTCCTTAGCCTTTGTAATACGATCATAAGACTGTTGGATTCGTTCTTTAGAGATCGTTCCATTTGCTACTAATTTGGTCAGTACCTCTATCACTTTGGTAGGAAGCATTTCGTCGTATTCCAGATTATTTCCGAATACTAGTACATCTACTCCCGCGTTTATTGACTTTTCTATAATCGTCTCAAACCCAAAGGTATTATTGACGGCTTTCATTTGCATATCGTCCGAAAAGATGATGCCTTGGAAATCCAATTGTTCTCTTAAAATATTGGTGATTATTTTTTTTGAAAGCGTAGCGGGATAATCCGCATCCAAATTTTTATTCACCACATGAGCGGTCATAATGGCTACTGGTTGATCTAGTTTTCCCAATTTTTCAAAAGGGATTAATTCACTTTCTTGCCAATAGTTGGTGATGTCCGTCACGCCGTAATGAGAGTCTGCCTGCGCACTGCCATGCCCTGGGAAGTGTTTTAAAGTGGACAAGATGCCTTTGTCAGCTTGTGCGGCTATTAAGATGCTTGCATGTTTGATTACCTGATTTGGGTCTGCTGAAAAGCTACGTTCGATATTGCCAATTGCTGGGCTTTCTGGATTGTAATTGACATCTACGGCAGGTGCGAAATTGACAGTAAAACCCAGCTCATTTAAAGTAGTGGCTGTGCGATTCGCATAATATTGGGTCGTATCAACATTATCCAAATCCCCTAAATATTGGGCAGAAACACTTGCAGGAAAACCGTACTTAGGTTTTAAGCGATTCACCCTGCCACCTTCTTGGTCAACTGCCATAAATAGAGGAGTAGGGGCAAGCTGTTGCAATCCAACGATTAAATTTTTGACTTGCTCCGGTGATTGAATATTCCGATGTGCTTTTTTCTTTACCACATCATAATCGAATAAAACAATGCCGCCTATCTTCCCGTCTTTTATCTGTTGTTGAAAAGTAGGGCTTACTTCTTCCATCGTCATTCCACGAGTACCCACCATTATCATTTGACCAATCATGGTTTGCAGAGATACTTCGACTTTGGAGGTATCCTTTTCGGAAGATGGATGCTGACATGCGGAAAGACTCAATAAAAAGGTCAGTAGGAATAATAGTCGGGGATGTTTCATATTTTATTAAAACTTGAAGTTGGGAAATGCCTTAAAAGGTCTTACCACCGTTTTGCACACGGCGTTATTCACATTCAATCCCTTTGGGATTCCGAGATGTGGGTATTAATAGATTTTGAAAATGCCAACCAATTACTCTATTAATAAAATTATTCAAAAAAAGGCAATACCGTAGATTTCTTCACCTCATTAATCACAAAAGAACTTTTTATTTGTCCGATTCGAGGAATGGTCGCAATCGTTTTGGAGTAAAAATCATGATAGTTATCTAATCCTGGACAAATGACTTTCATAATAAAATCGGTTTCGCCGCCCATTAAATAACACTCCATGATTTCAGGGATATTTTCAATAGCTTCATAAAAGTCATTGATCTCCTCAAACTTTTTTACATCTAGAGAACCTGTCAAAAAAACAATAATAGAAGTGGAGATTTTTTTGCGATCTACTATGGCTACTTGTTTTTCAATAATCCCCTCATTCGTTAATCGCTTAATTCGTTCGTAAACTGGTGTCTTCGTCATATTTAATTCCGAAGCAATCTCTTTTACATTTTGACTAGCATCCTCTTGTAAAATTTTTAAAATTCTTTTGTCAATAGGGTCTAATGCTTTCATAGGAAAATTTCCTTTTAGAATAATAAATTAGTTTCTAGGTGTATGTGTTTTCCCAGATATTACAAAGAAATAGGAAATATTCCTTTTATACTAGATTATTGAGGTGTTATATTCCAAGTATAGCTAATTTTGTAGTAACAAATTTGTGAACAAATTGATTTTTCTAGCGTATTAATTTTCGATTTTAGTTCATTAAAATAATTTCATGAAAAGGAAAAATAGGTGTTTTAAACCACATTAGTTCACAGGATTAATTTCACATTAGTTCACAAAAGATATTTCAACTATGTGTTCTAATGTGAAACCACTTATGTGCCCTTATGTGGTTAAAAATTAAGACACCTAGCTTTTCGAATTCCTTAAATAAATAACGAAATGGTAAAAGACAAGAAAAAAATCGGTTACAAAGTAAAAGATATTGCTTTGGCAGACTGGGGTCGTTTAGAAATTGAATTAGCAGAAGCAGAAATGCCAGGATTAATGTCCTTGAGACAAGAATTTGGTAAGAAGAAGCCTTTAAAGGGGGCTAGAATTGCGGGGTGTTTGCACATGACGATTCAAACAGCCGTGTTAATTGAAACATTGAAAGAATTAGGGGCAGAAGTGTCTTGGTCTTCTTGTAATATCTTCTCTACACAAGATCATGCAGCTGCAGCTATTGCACAAGCAGGGATTCCTGTGTATGCTTGGAAAGGCATGAATGAAGAAGAATTCAATTGGTGTATCGAGCAAACATTGTTTGCCTTTAAAGGTGGTAAACCTTTAAACATGATTTTGGACGATGGTGGTGATTTAACCAATATGGTATTGGATGACTATCCTGAATTAGTAAAAGGTATCAAAGGCATCAGTGAAGAAACCACTACTGGTGTACACAGATTATATGAAAGAGTGAAGAATGGTACCTTGACTCTACCAGCAATCAATATCAATGACTCTGTTACCAAATCTAAATTTGATAACAAGTATGGTTGTAAAGAATCTTGTGTAGATGCGATCAGAAGAGCAACGGATATTATGTTGGCAGGTAAGGTAGCAGTAGTAGCTGGATATGGGGATGTAGGAAAAGGTTCTGCGGCTTCTTTAGCAGGTGCTGGTTGTAGAGTAATCGTTACGGAGATTGATCCTATCTGTGCTTTACAAGCAGCAATGGATGGCTTCGAGGTAAAGAAAATGGCAAAAGCATGTAAAGAAGCGAATATCATTGTAACAGCTACGGGTAATAAAGATATTATCAGTGGTACGCACTTCAAAAGCTTGAAGGACAAAGCGATCGTTTGTAATATCGGTCACTTTGATAATGAAATTGACATGGCTTGGTTAAACGAAAACTACGGTCATTCAAAAGTAGAAATCAAACCACAAGTTGATAAATATACGATCAATGGAAAAGATATTATCATCTTAGCAGAAGGTCGTTTAGTGAACTTGGGTTGTGCTACAGGTCACCCATCTTTCGTAATGTCTAACTCCTTTACGAATCAAGTATTGGCACAGTTGGAGCTATGGAAAAATAGCGATAAGTACGACAACGATGTATATATGCTTCCTAAACACTTGGATGAAAAAGTAGCTCGTTTGCACTTAAAGAAAATTGGTGTAGAATTAGAAACTTTATCTAAAGAGCAAGCGGATTATATTGGTGTGGATAAGAAAGGACCATATAAGCCAGAGCATTATAGATATTAAAAACGGTAGATGGTGGACGGTTGACGGACATCATTTAGCAAATACCTGTTTTATAAAGAAAGGGTAGTAGCTTTTGGGCTGCTGCCCTTTCTTGTTTTGGGCTAGGTGTAAACGTATGACGGGGTCACTTCAAAGTGACCCCGTCATTTATGCTTGATAAGCAACGTATTGAATTTAGAGGGGCACTTTGAAGTGACTTATCTGGCTTAAAAAAAGAAAAAATCTGATTCCGTACTTTTGCGAATGGATACCACCAACCAAAAATTATACACCCTACCATTCTTACTCCTCTGCACCAGCTTTGCCTTTTTTGGCAGTAGTTTCAATATGATTATTCCAGAATTACCCGCTTATTTAACTAGCTTGGGTGGGGAAGATTACAAAGGATTTATCATTGCTTTATTTACGCTTACTGCTGGTATCTCTAGACCTTTTAGTGGAAAATTAGCAGACACAATTGGACGACGACCGATTATTATTTTTGGGTCGGTGGTTTGTATTTTTTGTAGTTTGATTTATCCCTTGTTGACGACGGTGAGTGGGTTTATGTTACTACGACTGGCACACGGATTTTCTACTGGGTTTTCACCTACGGCGATTACCGCTTATGCAGCGGATATTGTACCTAAACATAGACGAGGGGAGGCGATGGGGATTGTGGGAGTGAGTATTAATTTGGGGAGTTCGATTGGTCCGCCCGTTGGAAGTTTTTTAAAGAATACTTATTCTATGGAAATGATGTTTTATGCTTCTTCGGGCGTGGCATTGATTTCTATATTGTTATTATTAGGCCTGAAAGAGACCTTAGAGAATAAACAATCTTTTCATCCTTCCCAGTTACTTTTAAAGAAGTCAGATATTATTGATAAAGATGCGATTCTACCTGCGGTGATTTGTGGATTGGCCTATATAGGTTTTGGCGCAGTAGTGACAATTACGCCTGACCAATGTGAATACTTAGGCATGTCAAACAAGGGATTATTTTTTACCAGCTTTACGGTTTGTTCGATCATGTCCCGCTTAGTAGCAGGTAGTGTTTCGGATCGCTTAGGTAGGGTAGCGGTGATTCGAGTATCAGTGGTAATGCTGGTCTTATCTCATATCCTAATGGGTATGACCAATTCTTCTGCTTGGTTGTTGATGGCATCAGGGTGTTTGGGGTTTTCGTTGGGAATTGGAATTCCTGCCTTATTTGCTTGGACGATTGATAGATGCCAAGAAGAACGGGTTGGATCTGCAATGGCGACCGTTTATATTGGTTTAGAAGTAGCGATAGGCTCGGGTGCTTTATTGGGGGCGTATCTATATGACAATAATCCACAGAATTTTGATTTGGCTTTTTATGCGATGGCGGCGATTACTTTTTTGGCGTTGTTCTTTTTATGGAAAACTAAGGACTGATAGACACAGATCAGCATAGATAAAAATACATTTTAAAATGAGTGTAAAACAGAACGGGGGCAAACGAGCAACTCATCAGATGACTTTGGAGTCATCAAATGAGACGTTCTCATTTCATCTGCTCACTCCAAAGTGAACTGATGAATAAATTTGATGCCCCCAGATTGTTTTACACTCTTTTAAAATGCTGTCCTAAAACAGACGGAGTACCATCTAAGTGAAAAAAAAATTAGACGATTTAGAGAGGCATGATTAGTCCTTGTTTTCATAATTAACTGAAAAACAGATAATTATACGTGATATATTTTTAAAACAAAATTTTTAAATTATAAAGTATGTCCCTTTTTTCATATAAAAATTGTTTTAAAATAAGTTGCTTTTAGTTGTAATTCCCTGTTTTTTTGCACGGTATTTGACTTATAAAGAAGTAGAGGCAGTCTGTATAACACCAAATTAACAAGTTAACTAAATATGAAAAACTTCCTAACCTGTTGTTGCTGTTGTCAAAAAAAAATCAGCCTAGCTTTGGGAAGTAGATCTCTTTTTTAATAGAAGTTAATTCCATTAAATCAAAAGAACTAAAAGCTTTTCCGAAGTAAATCGGGAAGGCTTTTTTTGTTTGGTTACTAATCAACAATAACTAGTCACCAATCACCAATATAAAAATAATCATGAGCGGAACAGTAGATTTAAAAAATGTAAGCAATGACGTAGCCAAAGACATCATTGAGTTACAAAATAAAATCAATTCCTTTAAGGATGGGACGATGGATGAGGAACGGTTTAGACATTATCGTTTGACGAGAGGGGTATATGGACAAAGACAGACGGGTGTCCAAATGTTTAGAACCAAAATTCCTTTTGGAAAATTGACTTGCGAGCAACTGGTCCGTTTGGCAGATACTTCTGAAAAATATGCGACGGGGAATTTGCATTTAACGACTCGTCAAAATATTCAATTTCATTATGTGAAGTTGGAAGACTCGCCAAAGGTTTGGGCGATGATTGGCGAAGTAGGCGTGACTGCTAGAGAAGCTTGTGGTAATACAGTTCGTAATCTAACCGCTTCTGCTAATGCAGGGGTGGACCCTGATGAATTATTTGATGTGTCTCCTTATGTGCAAGGAGTCTATGAATATTTTTTGAGAAATTCGATTTGTCAGGATATGGGAAGGAAGATTAAGCCTGCTTTTTCTTCTAGTGATAAAGATTCTGCTTACACCTACTTTCATGATTTTGGTTTTATTCCAAGAATACAAGATGGTGAAAGAGGATTTAAGGTGGTGATCGGTGGTGGCTTAGGCGCACAATCTATTGTCGCACCAGTTGCCTATGAATATCTGCATGAAGATGAAATCATTCCTTTCATGGAAGCTGCCATTCGAGTATTCGATAGATACGGAGAAAGAGAAAAAAGGCATAAGGCAAGAATGAAATTCTTGGTAAAGAAATTAGGCTTAGAAGGCTTTATGGAATTGGTGGAAAAAGAAAGAAAAGCCATTGCTAATAAACGATATAAAATAAATAGAGATAGTGTGCCTGAAGCTACTGCACCTAAAGCAGTGACTCCACCAACCACTACCGCCCATAACCTAAAAAAGTACGATACTTGGTTAGCTAATAATGTATTTGAGCAAAAGCAAAAAGGTTGGTATGCCGTACAGTTGCGTGTGCAACTAGGCGACATCAAAGCACCTGAGGCTAGAAAGTTTGCCGCCATCGTAAAAGACTATGCAGCAGATGATATTCGCATCACGGTCAATCAAGGTTTCTTATTGCGATTTGTAAGAAAGGAATACTTGCCGCACCTTTTCAATGAATTAGATAAAATCAATTTAGCAGAGCCAGGCTTTGATACCATCATGGATATTACGGCTTGCCCAGGCACAGATACTTGTGCGTTGGGCGTGACCAATAGTACGGGTTTGGCAGTGAAATTGGAAGAGGTTTTAAGAGAAGAATATCCTCATTTAGTAAATGAAAGTGGTATTAAAATAAAAATGAGTGGCTGCATGAATTCTTGCGGTCAGCACATGGCAGCCAATATTGGTTTTCATGGAAGTTCTATTAAGCGTGGTCCATTAGTATTTCCTGCCATGCAGGTTGTGATGGGCGGCGGCGTGGATGTGGAAGGTAAAGGTTTTGTAGCAGAGAGAGTCATCAAAGTACCGACTAGAAAAATTCCAGATGTAGTTCGATATATTCTAGCCGACTATGAAGATAATGGCGGAGAGTTTCAATATTTCAATGATTATTACTACAGTCAAGGAAAGCGATACTTCTACGGCATTTTAAAAGAATTGGCAGACGTCACGGACTTGAGCAAAGAGTTTTTATTTGATTGGGGACAAGACCAAGAGTATGTGCAGGAAATAGGGGTAGGAGAGTGTGCCGGGGTTGCTTTAGATATGGTAGCTACGATCATCAACGATGCTAAAGAAAGAGTAGAATTAGCGCAACAAGGGATAAAGGAAGGCGCTTATGCGGATAGTATTTATAATTCTTATACAGGAATGATTATCGGTGCAAAAGCACTTTTGTTAAGTGCCGATGTAAAATGTAATACCCACAAAGGAATCATTGATGATTTCAACGAGCATTACATTGTTGCTGAAAAAATTAAATTAGCAGGACATGCTTCTTTCAATGAGTTGGTATTACAAATTCAACAGCAGGAACCTTCAGAAGAATTTGCTACTACTTATTTAGCAGAAGCTACTTCTTTCTTCCAACAAGTCGTACAAGTCAGAGAAGCGCAATTGAAATCAGAAGGCGGCGATAAGTTGGTGGTGGATCAATATTATAAAGCGTAAATTCATTGTTCTATTGCTTCATGGTCTCATTGTTCCATTGTGGATAGTGAGACAATGGGACAATAGAACAATGGGACAATGAAACAATGGATACCCATCCCAAAATAACATTAGTAGGCGCAGGTCCAGGCGACCCAGAATTGATTACGGTCAAGGGATTGAAGGCATTGCAGTCGGCAGATGTGGTATTATATGATGCCTTGAGTAATCCCGCTTTATTAGCAGAAGCCCCAACGAAGGCATTGAAAATCTATGTAGGCAAGCGAGCCAATAATCATCGCTATAAACAAGAAGAGATTAATCTAATGATGGTTCAGCATGCCTTGAATTATGGGCATGTGGTACGTCTGAAAGGAGGCGATCCTTTTATCTTTGGAAGAGGGCATGAGGAATTACAATATGCCCAATCGTTTGGAATCGAAACACATGTCGTACCAGGCATTTCTAGCAGTATCGCTGTTCCTGAATTACAAGGAGTGCCTTTGACCCGAAGAGGTATCAACGAAAGTTTTTGGGTGATTACAGGTACAACTAGTAGTGGAGAAATTTCTAAAGACATTGCCTTAGCTGCCCAATCTACTGCCACGGTGGTCATCTTAATGGGAACGAAAAAGCTTACCCAAATCACCCATCTTTTTAAACAGCACGGAAAAAGCAATACGCCTGTTCTAATTATTCAAAATGGTTCGATGCCCAATGAACAAATGGTGCATGGTACCGTTGCTACTATTGTCGAAATTGCGCAACAGGAATCCATTGGCGCTCCTGCGATTATCGTTATTGGAGAAGTGGTAGATTTACTACCTGAACGCATGGAGGAGTTTGAAGCTATTTTGAATAACTATCATTATTGATTACTGATTATTAATTATTGTCTAATCTAACTTGGAAATTGTGAGTAATCAATAATTAATAATCAATAATCAAAAGAATGGAACAAAATCCCTTATACCCCATCTTCCTAAAATTACATACCCTTAACATGCTCATCGTGGGTGCAGGGCAAGTGGGCTATGAAAAGATGTTTTTTATTTTAAAAAGTAGTCCTGAAGCAAATATCACGATTGTTGCGCCGTGGGTCTCTCCTGAAATAAAAGAATTACTGTCCAAAGGCAATTACAATGTTACCATACACCAAAAAGAATTTGAACCGTCTGACTTGGAGGGGATGGATTTAGCGGTGGCAGCTACGGATATTAAAGAACTCAATCAACAAGTACAGCAAGAAGCCAAAGCCAAAAAAGTATTGGTCAATGTAGCGGATACGCCTGCCTTATGCGATTTCTATTTAGGCTCAATTGTGACTAGAGGCAACTTAAAAGTAGCGATTTCTTCTAATGGAAAGTCGCCTACTTTCACCAAGCGTTTTCGTCAAGTCTTGGAAGAGGTATTACCTACGGATACGGGAGCGGTATTAGAAAATTTAAAAGTCATCCGAGATCGCTTAAAAGGAGATTTTGAATATAAAGTACAAAAGCTCAATGTCATTACTTCCAATATGGTGAAAAGTGGCGGCGTGAAATGTGCGGAGTGCCCTGATTGTAAAGATTGTCCTGATTATGAAAAATGTAATGCATGATTTTAGTTGGATGGTAGTGTACCCCAAGTAAGCGGCTCACTTTGAGTGAGCCGCTTACTTTATCACCTTCGCTTCAAGATACTTCTTTTGCCAATTCCAAAAACCCACGCCCGACATCACAAAATAAACCACCATCAATCCTCCATAGATTTGTAACCCTTGTGTATAATACAACCAAATAGATACTCCATTTAAAATCAACCAATAGATCCAAGCATATAAATATTTATGGGCCTCTAAATAGGTAGCAATAAAGCTAAAGACGGTCGTATGTGCATCAACAAAGGATTTGTTGGCATCCGTATAATTTTTGAAAAAGTAGCCTAGTAGTATTGCACTTAGTATTCCAATGCCAATTACTAATAAGTGTTTGTTGGTTCCAAATTTACTAATCGCAACTTCCTTACCTGATTTTGGATTTGCCCATACATACCAGCCGTATATTCCAAATAATACATAGAAGAAATAGAGAATGGATTCAGAGTAGAGTTTAGTCGTATAAAACAAATAAATGCTAATAGCGGAAGAGATAATTCCAAACAACCAGCACCAAATATTTTCTCTGATGAGTAGTATTAGAAAGGTGAGGCTTAGTAGGACGGTTATTATTTCTAAGAGGGTAGCGAAGCTCATGAATTGGTGTTGTGGCTTTATGGGGCTTATGGACAAAAATGACCTTGCAGTCGTTTCACACACATATCCATCATGCGTTTAGTCAAGCGCTGTTCGTCTTCCGTATATCGGACATATTCTTCCACTGTAAATTGTCCAACAATACTGCCTACTAATAAATTTCGGAATTGCCTATCTCGCTGAATGGCTTGTTGAATATAGGCTTGCTTTTTCAAATTAGACAAATCAAAAAAGACCCCTTTTCGTTTCTGTGCATACCTTTCAAACAATGCAAGTAGTAAATCATGTTGTAGTTTCAAAATAGGTCGCAAGACTTTATTTTGAAATAACTCTTGACTAGAGGTTGCCTGTTCTTCTAAAATCGTAGGGATGCTTGGTCGGAGTGCTATTAATTGTTGTGAGCGTTGCATGAAGGTGGAACAACTGGAATGAGATATAGTTGAGATGGGCTGTTGATTTACTCGTCGGATGGCTGCGCCGTCCGATGAGTCTTCCCATCCGACGGCGTTAGCCATCGGTCGGGAACTAACCATCAAACCATCAAACCATCAAATCATCACATAATTCACCATCCAAGAATATAAGCAAAAATCAAAGGCGCAACAATCGTTGCATCTGATTCAATCACAAACTTAGGCGTATCCACGCCAATCTTTTCCCAAGTGATTTTTTCATTAGGTACGGCTCCAGAATAAGAACCATAACTGGTCGTAGAATCACTAATTTGGCAGAAGTAAGACCAAAATGGAGTATCCTCCAATTCCATGTCTTGACGCAACATAGGAACCGTACAGATCGGAAAATCTCCTGCGATACCACCTCCGATTTGGAAAAAACCAACCCCTTTGTCACCCGCTTGCGCTTGGTACCAGTTAGCGAGCAATAGCATGTACTCAATTCCAGATCTCACAAGGGAGGGTATAAATTCTCCCGTTAGACAACGAGCCGCAAACATATTTCCAGTAGTAGAATCTTCCCAACCGGGAACAATAATTGGAATGTTTTTCTCACAAGCAGCTACCATCCAAGAGTCCTTGGGATCAATTTCTAAAGTATGGTTGAGTACTCCTGATCGAATAATTTGATACAAATATTCATGTGGATAATATCGTTCATTTGCTTGCTGTGCCTCCTGCCATACATTTAATAAATGTCGTTCTAGGCGACGCATGGCTTCTTCTTCAGGGATGCAGGTATCGGTTACTCTATTATAATGTTGATCTAATAAGGCTACTTCTTCTTCAGGACTTAAATCTCGATAATTAGGTATCCGCTTATAGTGCTTATGGGCAACTAGATTAAAGAGATCTTCTTCCAAGTTAGCACCTGTACAAGTGATGATGTGGACCTTGTCTTGTCGGATCATTTCAGCGAGTGACTTTCCCAATTCGGCAGTACTCATGGCACCTGCTAAAGTAATCATCATTTTATGTCCACTATCTAATTGATCTCGATAAGCCTTGGCAGCATCCACTAAAGTAGCTGCATTGAAATGGCAATAATGGTGTTCTATGAAATCACTAATTGGTCGTTGGCTCATAAGCAAAATTTATAACTTAACAGTTTATAATATAATTTAGCAGCTAAGAAATCAGGTGCTTTGTTTTGAGAATTTGGAGCTAGTTCTACTATATCAAAACCCACTACGTTTTTGGTGGCAAAAACGCCTTTGAGAAAATTAGTTACTTCATACCAAGACAGGCCACCTGGTTCTGGTGTGCCAGTAGAAGGCATGATAGAAGGGTCAAATACATCCAAGTCGATGGTGATATATACATCATTAGTCATCTGCTTCATGGCATCATTCATCCAAGATGTTTGCCATTGAATATCTTGAGCAAAATAGCATTGTTCTTCTCTCAAATATTTTTTCTCTGAGCTATCCATACTGCGAATACCTACCTGAATGAGCTTGCTATGTTTGCTGGCGTCATGTAAGGCACAGGCATGGTTGTATTCAGAATTTTCATAGCTTGGTCTTAAATCTGCATGTGCATCTAACTGCAAGACGGTTAGATTAGAAAAGGATTCATAGAAGGCTTTAATGATACCAATACTAACAGAATGCTCTCCTCCAAAAAAGGTCAAAAACTTATCTAACTCTAATAATTCTTTTGTCTTGGCATAAGTCGCTTCAAACATTTTTTCTGGGCTTCCCTTTTCTAGAATAGGAGCAGAGATATAAATTCCCTCTTGATATACTTCACTATCTGTTTCGATGTCGTACAATTCCATATTGGCGGCAGCATCTAGAAAAGCAGTAAAGCCTTTATCTGCTCCTTTCCCCCAAGTACTAGTCCCATCATAAGGAATGGAGGTAAGAAATATAGAAGCAGTTATTGGGTCTGCGTATTCTTCTGGTATGCCGCCGAATGTGTTTTTAGCCATTTATTTTTTTTGTTCTATTGTTCTATTGTTCTATTGATCTATTGCTCTACTGTTCCATTGTTCTATTGTTCTATTGCTCTATTGCTCTATTGTTCTATTGCTAGTAGTGGGATAAAAGAAATGAAACAGTTCCAACTATCAATCAGCTCAGCTTAAAGTGAGCAGATTGAACGAATTCGCGAGGCTGTTTCATAAATATGTTTTTGCATTCAATTTCAATAAATCTAATTCTTTAAAGGAGTGAAGATTTTCGAGAAACATATTTCAAAAGTTTTTAAAACTTTTGAAATTTCTACTAATGAAACCGCCTCTTATTGGTTGTTCGATTCATTCTGTCCTACCACTCTCTATTGTTGGTAGTTGGAAATAATTGAGGAATCTTTAAGCAACTGATCAGATGGACTTAAAGCCATCCAATCAGACGGTATCATTCAATCTGATCACTCCAAAGTGATCTGATTGATGGCTTTTTTTCTTATGTCCAGTTTTCAAAGAAATAAAGTTTTATCAACATCTAATTGGTTGAACTTGTATTTGACACTTGCTCTTGAACTTTCCACACACTAATACCCCAAAATACTCATCATATCCTCTACCTTCTGTTCTTCTCGATAGACTTCTGAAACAAAATTCCCTGTTTCATCTCGATCAATAATGATATGTTTGGGAGAGGGAATCAGACAATGTTTGATACCCCCATATCCACTAATAGCATCCTGATAAGCACCCGTATGAAAGAATCCGATATAGAGCGGTTCTTTGTCCTGAGGGTCAATTCTAGGCAAGAAGATTTGCTGATTGAGTTCATCTGAATTATAATAATCAGAATGGTCGCAGCTAATCCCACCAATATTTACTTGCGCATATTCTTGATCCCATTTATTAATAGGGAGCAAAATAAATTTTTCCAAAATGCTCCAAGCGTCAGGAATGGTATTCATCAAACTGTTATTAATGATATACCATAGCTCGGTATCGTTTTGTTGTTTTTGTTCTAATACGGAGAAGATGACGGCCCCACTTTCCCCGACAGTATATTTCCCAAACTCTGTGAAAATATCAGGTTCTTCAATTTGCTCTTCACTACAAACATCTTTGATGTTGCGAACAATTTCATTGACGATATAAGGGTAGTCGTACTCAAAACCCAGATTATTTCTAATGGGAAAACCGCCTCCTAAATTGATTGCTTTTAGGGTAGGGCAGACTTTTTTTAATTCTACAAAAGTTTTCACCGACTTTTGAAATTGCCCCCAATAATAGAGATTATCCTTTATGCCTGAATCCACAAAAAAGTGAAGCATTTTTAGCTCTACATTTTTCTTTTCTACGATTTTATTTTGATAGAAATTAATTAGTTCAGAGGGGCGGATGCCCAAACGAGACGTATAATAATCGGATTTGGGTTGTAAGTCAGTAGCTAAACGAACGCCAATTTTGATAGGCTTTTTTAGACGTGTGGTTAAGCGTTCTAACTCCTGCATACTATCCAATACCGTAATGGAATTTTTAAAACCCGTTTCATTCAGACGGATGATTTTCTCTAGATAATCTTCCGTTTTATATCCATTATGCACGATGATTAGGCTCGTGTCTATTTTTCCTTGTTCATATAGTTTAAAAATTAGATCAATATCAAAACTAGAGGAGGTTTCCAGATGCACGCCTTCATCCAAAGCCTTAGAGATCACTCTTTGGAAATGACAACATTTGGTACAGTAACAATAGTGGTACTTCCCTCGATACCCATTCTTTTTAATGGATTTGTTAAACCAATTTCTAGCCTTTTTTATCTGATCTGCTATACGAGGAAGATAGGTCAATCGAAAAGGAGTTCCATATTGCTCAATCAGATATCTTAGGGATACTCCATTAAAGTGCAGATAACCATTGTTCAAATCAAAGCCCTCTAAGGGGAAATAATAGGTTTGATCGATTAAATCGAAATAAGTATTCTTCACTTGTTTTTTATTAAAATAATACTAATCGCCAGTTAAACTTTATTCTATTGCGAGATGGTGTCAGCCACCGAGCAAACTAAATCTAATTCGTTATTTCAACTGGCGATTCGCAGAAAGTCAGTAATGAGGGATAATAAAAGGAAACCATTTCTCTAAAAAAGGAGGCAAATCTGAGAGGTAATTCTGAATAAAATCTGAATATCTAGCAGGGGAGAAAAATAAATTTTAAAAATAATTGGAGCGACCTCATTTATTCAGAATTTATTCAGAATTGGGAGTGTAGATTTGTGCGCTTACTGCAAATGATAGGAGTAAGTAAATTTTATTTCAAATCATATCAAAATCATCATGCCGTCAAATACTGTAACCAGATATTCTGATAAAGATTTATTAGAATTTCAACAATTGATAGAAAGTAAATTAGAAAAAGCGAATAGGCAACTAGCTAACACAACCCAAAGTTTAGAGGACGCTGCGGAATCAAAAGATCGAGAAGGAGATTGGATGGATGATTCTACTTCCAGTACAGATATACAAATGCTAGAAGCGATGGTCCATCGCCAGCGTAAACATATTATGGACTTAACGAATGCTTTGCAGCGCATTAAAAATAAATCTTATGGTATTTGTGTTATTACGGGAGCATTAATTGATAAGCGTCGATTAATGGCAGTGCCTACGACCACTAAAAGTATTGCTGCAAAATTAGCAGGTAACTCAACTCAGCAGCAAGCAGCAGAACCAAAAAGTCCTAAGGCAACGCCTAAAAATACAGCTCGCAAAGTTCTAACAAGAGTAATTCGTAAACCTATCATAACGAAGCCTGCGGAGGAAGAGATAGAGGAGG
>CALJIQ010000537.1 GCA_937973995.1 uncultured Saprospiraceae bacterium | reverse complement strand
TGAAAAAGATGATGCATAAGATTTCTAGAGGTGGCGTTCCGAGTATGGATATGATGGGCGGCGGTGCTGGTGGCAGAGCAGGTATGGCAAAAAGTCGAAACCGTTCTTCTAGAAATAAGCGTAAAAAACGTAGATAGTTTTCACAAGGAATATCTATTATAACTCGTCGGATGGCTACCGCCGTCCGATGAGTAGGCGTTCCAACAATTGTCAAAGAATCAAATTCATTGAACTAGAAAAGGCACAGAAAGATCGATTTTATTCTTTTGTGCCTTTTTGTTATTTAAGCACCACTTTCACCCCAATGTCTTTGAAATAAGGGAATGAGGATTGTGTTTTTTAGTTATCATAGTAAGTGTAAAACGTTAGGCAATTGCAATTCCTCCCCCCCAGGCTGTTAAGTTCTATTTTGTCAAGTGGTGCTGGTTAGGATTTTTAATCCGATACCTGTATTTTTTCTTGCCTCTGGCAAGTATTTCTATTCAAAACACTCGCCAGAGGCGAGCCAATAGAGGTTTCGGACTTCAAGTCCTCACCAGCAACTATAGAACTTAACAGCCCTGCCCCAACCCCAGAGGGGAGTTCGTTAGAAGCAAGTGCTAATGTTTTGGTTTTTAATTACTTACCATCTAGATGGTTCTATGGTTCTCCCCACTGGGGTCGGGGGAATAGGTCTAACTTTAAGCATAACCTAAGGGTACGCTATAACTTAAACAAAAGCTTCTGAGTCCTTATATCAATGACATTGACCTTCATCCTCTATTACCAATATGTTCCAATCCTTACAACTTCCTCCCGATTTACAACTAGCTTGGTGGCAATGGGGCTTAGCAGGCTTGAGTGCGCTAATTGTTGGCTTATCCAAAGGTGGGCTCAAAGGTATTAGCATCGCCTTCGTTACGCTAATGGCTTTGGTTTTTGGCGGAAAAGCTTCTACTGGAATCATCCTACCTTTATTAACGGTTGGGGATATATTTGCGGTAATTTATTACAACCGACATACCCAATGGCGCTATCTGTACATGCTCTTACCTTGGATGGCAGCAGGCGTTCTCTTAGGGGTATGGTTCGGGAAAGATTTGCCAGAATTATTATTTAAAAGAGGCATGGCGGCCATCATTTTGATAACGGTCATCATGATGTATTGGTGGGAACGCAACAAAGATCGTTTTGCCATTCCCGATAATTGGTGGTTCTCAGGATTGATGGGTTTATTAGCTGGCTTCACTACTATGGTCGGAAATTTAGCAGGTGCTTTTGCGAATATCTTTTTTCTTGCCATGCGCTTACCTAAAAATCAATTTATAGGAACGGCAGCTTGGCTCTTCCTGATTATCAATTTGTTCAAATTACCATTCCATTATTTCGTTTGGGGAACGGTAACTAAAGAAAGCCTTTTAATAGATCTGCGTCTTGCCCTTTTCGTTATCTTGGGTATTTTCTTAGGTATCCAATTAGTCAAAATAATCAAAGAACAGCACTATCGCCAAATGATTTTATTACTTACCGCCTTGGGAGCTATTTTGATTTTCTTCCGATAATCCTCTTTTTTTTAATATTTTTCTTGCTGATAATGACCTATTTCCAAATTATCTTCGTCTAATTATTAGATATAGGTTCTGCTTACCTTAATGCTACAATACGCTTGAATATCAGGTTTTTAATATAAAAAAATAGCTTTCAAAATTTCATACTCAATTAATAATCAATTTATTATAAATAATTATTGATGAAAATTCATGCGATCCTTCTTCATTGGCTGTCATAAAAACTTTCTTTTTTAAAACCAATCTAAGGTGAAGTTATGCTGGAAGAATAGGACTTTTGGGGGCTTAGTTTTACCTTGTACAAGGAAACCACTATGAATAATTAAATTACTAGCAATGTCAGAAAAAGTACATGTTTTTGATACGACCTTGAGAGACGGAGAACAAGTACCCGGTTGTCAATTGAATACCCAAGAAAAGATTGAGATTGCCAAACAATTAGAAGCCTTGGGGGTGGATATAATTGAGGCAGGATTTCCTATTTCAAGTCCTGGTGATTTTGAATCAGTAGTGGCAATCTCTAAGGCAGTCACAAACCCAGTTGTTTGTGGACTCACCCGTTCCGTTGAAAAAGACATTAAGTGCGCAGCAGAAGCATTACAATATGCCAAACGACCACGAATCCATACGGGCATTGGAGCGTCAGATTACCATATCAAGCATAAATTTAATGCGACCAGAGAGCAAGTAATTGAGCGAGGCGTTGCGGCGGTGAAATATGCCAAAAAATTTGTGGAGGATGTAGAGTTCTTTGCAGAGGATGCGGGAAGATCCGATAATGAATTTTTGGCTCGGATGATAGAGGCAGTTATTGCTGCAGGGGCTACGGTTGTCAATATCCCCGACACCACGGGCTATTGTTTGCCAGAGCAATACGGCGCAAAGATTAGATATTTAAAAGAAAATGTATCCAATATTCATAAAGCCATCATTTCCGTTCATTGTCACAATGATCTAGGCATGGCTACGGCTAATACGATTGCAGGAGTCATCAATGGTGCAAGACAGGTGGAGGTAACTATGAATGGCATAGGAGAACGTGCTGGCAATACTTCTTTGGAAGAAGTGGCTATGATCTTGAATACCCATAAACTAGGGTACGAAACAAGTATCGTCACGCCCAAGATTTATCCTTTAAGTATGTTGGTCTCCAAGATGATGCGGATGCCGATACAACCTAATAAGGCAATTGTTGGCCGAAATGCATTTGCTCACTCTTCTGGAATACATCAAGATGGGGTACTGAAAAATAGAGATAACTATGAAATCATTGCCCCTGAGACGGTTGGGGTCCCTCAAAATTCTATTATCCTAACGGCCCGTAGTGGAAAACATGCTTTAAAATATCATCTGGAACGACTTGGATATAATCTAACGAAAGAGGAATTAGTAGCTACCTACGAAAAATTCCTTTTAATAGCAGATGGGAAAAAAGATGTAGATGATGATGACTTAATCCAATTAATGACGGGCACTAAACAGACAGGCAATATTGAATTAGTGCAATTGCAAGTTACTTGCGGCACTTCTTCTACGCCTACTGCTACGGTCGCTTTAAAGTTAGGCGAAGAAATAGTGAAAGCCAGTGAGATGGGCAATGGACCAGTGAATGCAGCTATGCGAGCAGTGGATAAAATTTTGTCCGAGCAATTAGATTTGGAAGAATATTTAGTACAGTCGAATATTAATCGAAGTTTTGATACCGCCAAGGTGCACGTAAGATTATGCCATAAGAATAAGTCTTATGTTGGATTTGGTGTAGATACAGATATTGTCACTGCATCTATCCAAGCCTATCTAAATGCCATCAATAAAATTTATTCTTTGACGAGTAAATACCTAGTGGAAGAGAAACCGGCAGCTCAGCCTGCTTCTGCCTAAATTCTAGATACTTTCTTCAATAAAAAGCGGGGTTGCCTAGTAGGCATCCCCGCTTTTTATTTTGTAAACTATTGTTATCATTGTATGTTGGAATAATAGTATAAAATATGATTCTTTGACCTATCACTTGAAACGCCGCAATCTGCGAATCAGATTGGCATCGAGCCAATCTGATTCGCGCAAGGGTTTCTAAAGGGGCAACTGAGGCGCTGCCCATAGCCGTCAGGCTAAACGGAATGTTGTCGTCAGGAGAAGACTCGGATAAGCCTATCAAGTCTGGAGACTTGATAGATCGCATTATCTTGCCCGATAGTCCAAGTCTCCAGACTTGGAATGCCTATCATAGTCGTCTCCTGACGACTTATCCACTCTTTAATCTCTTAGCCTGACGGCTATGGGCGCTGCCTCAGTTGCCCCTTTAGAAACCCTTGCTTCCTGAAATGGACTCGATGTCCATTTCAGGAAAGGAATCACGGAATATGTCACAGAACAAAGATATTATACTTCACTCGGTATAAAATTGTTAGATGACTAGTGAGTAGTTGACAAGATTGATAAAACAATTGGTGTAATCGTCGGAAGGCTGCGCGTCCGATGAGTCTTCCCCATCCGACGGCGGTAGCCATCGGACGGGATTTCGTCATTGCTATCCAGATACTAAAGTAATTGAACAAAACAAATGAAATAGTTCCAACTATCAATCAGCTCAGCTTAAAGTGAGCAGATTGAACGAAGGCGTCTGATCTGATCACTCCAAAGTGATCTGATCAGTTCTCAACTGTTTCAATAATCCTGTCTAACCACTTGTCGAGTTGACAATCAAACAATGAGTCCACTCTAAAAAGTCTGTTTTAATGAAAAATCGAAATAATTACATTAAATGTTTTTTTGTAAAGTTTTGATTTTTAGCAAAATATAGATATGCCAAATTTTTAAAATTTGGCATATCTCGCTCAAAATGACTTTT
>CALJIQ010000536.1 GCA_937973995.1 uncultured Saprospiraceae bacterium | reverse complement strand
TTGTCAGACTACTTATTTTCACAATAACTGCCACTTTTATTTCATCACATCCCGTTCACTCACAACTCAATTACTCAACATCACCGGCATCACCAACATCAAAATCTCTTGATTTTCCATTTCTTCAACAGGTGTCAAAATCCCCGCACGAGTAGGGGAGGAAAGGTTGATTTTTATCTCATCCGCATCTAACACGCCTAACATTTCCACTAAGAATTTAGCATTAAAACCAATAGTCATCGGGTCGCCATCATAATTACAAGTCAATTGTTCCGTGGCAGCATTGGAGAAGTCCAAATCTTCGGCGGAGACGGTGAGACTACCGTCTTGAATATTTAAGATCACTTGGTTGGTGGTCTTATTGGCATAGATGGCGATTCGCTTCAAGGAGTTTTGAAAATCGGATCGAGTAGCGGATAATTCATTTGGATTATCAACTGGAATCACCGCATTATAGTCTGGGTAGCGCGCATCTATCAAGCGGCAAATAATCTGCATATCATCAAAGGTGAAGAAGGCATTAGCTTTATTAAAAGATAGATTGACCGACCCTTCTCCTGGTAGTGCATTTTTGACGAGATTCAGCGCTTTTTTAGGAACGATAAAAGAAGTAGAAACTTCACTATTTAGATTAGTGAAGGTATATTTTACCAACTTATGTGCATCCGTAGCCACCAATACCAACTTACCAAAATCCACTTGAAAATACACGCCCGTCATCGCAGGACGTAACTCATCATTACTAGTGGCAAATAAGGTTTTGGAAATCCCTTGTGCCAAGACAGGTGCATCCATTTTAATGGAATCTACGCCTTCTGGTTCAGGTATTTTAGGGAAATCCTGTCCATTTTCTCCTGCTAATTTATACTTTCCATAAGCGGAGGTGATTTCGATACCAAAGGTATCTTCATCCACATTGAACGTAATAGGTTGCTGAGGCAGGGCTTTTAAAGTATCTACTAATATTTTGGCTGGAATCGCCACCGACCCATTATTATCCGCCATCACTTCTATCGAGGTAACAATGGTTGTTTCCAAATCAGTAGCCGTAATCGTCAGCTTATTATCCTTAATAACAAACAAAAAATCTTCTAATATGGGTAAAACAGGATTAGACCCGATTGCGCCTCCCGCAATTTGTAATTGAGCTAATAACTGAGTGGATGAGATGCTAAATTTCATGTTGGGTAGTTTCCTCACGCAAAGTCGCAGAAAACGCAAAGTGATCTATTATCTCTGTGCCATTTTTGCCCGCTTTACATGATTTAATAGTACAACTTGGATAAGCTGGTCAAGTTGGGCAAAAATACACCTTCTATTTTACTTATTGGGGGATAGTAATTAACAGGGTGTGGAAAACTTTTCACAAAGTTCTATACCGCATATTTCCTTCTACAGTTTTTGGAAAGTGGGGAAGTCTTTAAAGATAATAAATGTCTTAAAAGACGCTAAAACGCAAAAAGCCTCTTGGAAGAACCAAGAGGCTTTTAGGTGCGATGTAGTATGGAAAATTTTCAATTCTCCATTAACCTACAAGCCCAATTTAGACTTCACCAAAGCCGTCACATCATTACCCTCATCCGCATATAAAATCACCCGTCCTTGTGCTGCGTTGGTGTCAAAAATGTAGTTAAAGCCATTTTCTTTGGCAACGGCTTGTATGGCAGCTTCTACCTTATCAAAAATAGGCTTGAGTAAAGTATTTCGCTTATCACCAATTTGCTTCATCATATCTTGCTCGAAAGATGCAATCTTTTGTTGCTCTCCTTCTAATTTCTTCGCTTCATCTTCTATTTGCTTAGGAGATAATTCTCCAGCTTGCTCTTTCTTTTGTAAGCCTTGGACCTTTACTTGGTAGTCTTGTACCATTTGCTGTCCTTTCTTTTGTAGTTGTTTTTGCAACGCTTCCATATTGGCATCGGCTTGTTTCACTTCTGGCATTTCAGAAAGAATAGCCGTAGAATTCATATAGCCAAATTTTTGAGCATGTGCAGTAATCCCGATAGTAGCAAGTAAAACGATTAGTGTTACTGCCTTCATTACCTTCTTCATAAACCTGATTAAATTTTAGATGATTGATATGGTCTTTGGTTGTTGGACTTTTTCTAAAGACCAACAACCAAAGACTTTTTATGTAGTTTTAAAAATTTCGCAAAAGTAGCTCAATACCTTTAATTCCTCAATCCTTATTTCAACTTCCGCATCAACTCCTCGGTTTTATCAAAACGAGGATTGGAAAATAAGATACCACTAGCGCTTCCCATATCTAGTATCAGATCGTAGTCTTGGTCAGAGGCTAAATCTTCTATTGCCGCATATACTCGATCCTGAATGGGTTGTACCATTTGTTGTCTTCTTTGGAACAATGCCCCTTCTGGTCCGAACCGTTGTTTTTGACGTTCTCTAACTGCTTTTTCTCTGTTGACAATGGCCTCCTCTCTTTGCTTTCTTACCTCATCGCTTAGCAGTACTTGTTCTGCTTGATATTTGTTGTACATACTTTTGATCGCATCATACTCTGAGGCAATTTCTTGTCTCCAATCAGCGGCTAACCGATCTAATTCTTTTTGTGCAGATTGGTATTCTCCCAAACTCTCCAAAACCTCATTGACATCTACAACAGCAATTCTTTGTGCGGAAAGACTGGACAATCCCAACAAGAAAACAGCTGCAAAAGAGAGCATATATTTTTTCATGTTTGATTAATTTTTAATGTTTAAAAGTGAGTTGGAGCTTTATTTTTTTCCATTTATAAAAATGGCGATAAATGAGCTTCCTTACATAGACTGACAAATTTAGCATTTTATTGTCAGCATTCAATTTAAGGACTTTTAGGGAAGTTAAAAGTTACAAGCGCTTATATCTATAATCTTTTACATTTGATTTTTTAAATAATTGATTATCAGTGATTTGAAAGTGTAAATAACTCAAATTTTAACTTGTTTTTTAACGTATGTTTAACGGTGGGGTTAATGTATTTAACCTGAGCGATAAGAGTGCTTAGAAAGAGGCACTGTGGGAGGAAGATGTAGCAATAAAAAGAGGAAATGCAATAAGTTTAATGACAAAATGACTTGAATTTGATTAATTATTTGCCATTTTGTCATGTTTTTAAATACAAAAACGCTCAACATGTCATAAAATATCGCATGGAATAGGAATTGATGTATAACAAGTAACAGATCTATATATGCAGAGATTCGGAAAGACGGAAACTAAATAAAACGACGATTTGTTTCTCTAAGTAATGAAGGAGTAATAAGACGAACAAGTTGACGAAGCTATTTTTTTCTCTAGCAAGGCAAAAAACGTAGGTAGAAATCCCAACAGAAACCGAAAAGAAATATAAAATTAGTTAATAGGGTTTTAGGTGTTTATTTGAAGTCGGAGCAAAGCTCCGACTTTTTTATTTTGAGATGGAATAGAGCTTTTAATAAGCCTTAATAGTGCCTGACAACCCATCCTTTTCTCGCACCTTTTTGGGATTCCCTCGATAGGTAATTGCCCCTCCTGTTTTAGCGGTTGCATCAAGACTATTCAGAGCTATTATTTTTGCGCTTCCTCCCGTATTAGATTTAACCAAGACATCTTTAGCATCCAACTCATAAGAAGAAAGCGAGCCACCCGTTACTGCCTTGGCTTGGTGAAAATCTGTTGTTCCTCTAATTTTTAACGTACCTCCCTCAGAGACAGCGGTATTCAAAGATCGAGTTTCTACTGTCAATTCTCCATTTGCTCCAGCCAAAAATCTTAGTTGGAGATGATCTGCTTCGATGGTTTGTTGACTATAAACAGAAGCCCCCGCTCTTGCTTTTATTTCTAGTAATTGGGTATATCTAATGATGACTTTGACCGTAGGCTGTTGGTTGTATTTGATAAGATTTTTAGCGGTGATTTTTAAGGTTCTTCCTTCTACTTCAAATTCCAATTGATCCCGACCATTTTTGATTTCCATATTTTCTTGATCGCCTTCTACTAAAAGGGCACTTACATTACCTGTTAAAATAATTCGATCAAATGTGGGAAGTGATTGAGCGGAAAGGATTGCAATACCTAATAGGTAAGTAATCGCTA
>CALJIQ010000535.1 GCA_937973995.1 uncultured Saprospiraceae bacterium | reverse complement strand
ACAGTGTAGGCGAAATTGATGAGATTCAATTATTTGGTGGATGTAGTTCATCTGTTTCTACTGAAACAAGTACAGTTACTTACAGATGGTCTGGTCCTGATAATTTTTCTAGTTCGTCAAGAAGCATAAATGTTTCAAAAGCAGGTACTTATACGGTAACTGCAACAGATTGTAGTGGTTGTGAAGTTACGGATCGAGTAAATGTAACGGAATGTGCATCAACATATGATTGTGCTGGTTTACAGGCGAACATTGGCGATGCTTGTAACGACGGCAGATCAGATACAGAGAATGATCGAATCAATAGCAATTGTCAGTGTGTAGGAGAAGCAGTACCAACCTGTGCAGATGGTTCACCATTAAAAGATGCAGGTAGTAGATGTGATGATGGTAATCCAAATACAGAGGATGATCGAATCCAAAGTGATGGTTGTTCTTGTGAAGGAACGCCAATTGCAGTAGAGACTTGTGCAGATGGTTCTCCATTAAAAGCAGAAGGTACACCGTGTGATGATGGTAACTCAAATACTGCGAATGACCAAATCCAGAGCGATGGTTGTTCTTGTGTAGGTACACCAATTGCAGTAGAGACTTGTGCAGATGGTTCTCCATTAAAAGCTAAAGGAACACCTTGTGATGATGGTAATGATCATACACAAAATGACCAAATCCAAGGGGACGGTTGTTCTTGTGTAGGAGAGTTAGCGGATACTGCTCCAAGAATTGGCTGTAATGAGGTGGCGCAAACCGAGTGTGGTACCATTGAGTTATTAGATTTGAGTCAAACAAACAAAGGCACACAGTATTCCTTTAGAATTACCAATACTTGTAACCAAGCGATATCAAATGCCATTTTCCAAGTACCAGAAGGTGCTATAGCGAATGATTTAGGAAGTAGCTATGATGGAGTCGTTGGTTACAACGTAGAGAATGCTGCCACGAATCCTTTTAACGGAATTAAATTTAATTCTAGAGAAGAAGGTATCAAGGATGGACAATCCGATGTATTTACTTTCACCTTAGATGCAGGAGTCGAAGTATTACCAGAAATCAGAGTAGATTACAAAATTGGAACGAAGTCTTATACGGGCGTCATCAGAACATCAGATTGTACCACTAGTGCGTCTGGTATCTGTGATGAGGTTGAAATCTCTGCTGGTAGAAGTTCTATCATAATTAGTAATCTTAACAGTGGTTCTAATCGAGTTGCTGTATTTGATGAAACTTGGAATCAAGTAGCAAGCTGTGCTGGATGTAGTAGTACGACTACTTTCCAAGTAGAGAAAGGTAAATACAATGTGGTTATTGAAATCCTTAGTGGAGACGGTAACACCACACTTTGTAAGACGGCAAGATCTGTAAATGTTAGAAGATTAGCAGGAGATGCCAATACAAGCTTTAGTAAAGCGACAAATGATAATGGAACTATCACTAACCAATTTGATTATTCTCAAATTGAGGTGTATCCAAACCCAGTTGTGGATCAGTTGTCAATTAACTTAGAAGGACTTACTGGACAAAGCAGTACGATTCAATTATTCAATCAGGTGGGCCAATTGGCACAAGAGATTGAGGTTGAGGAAGTAGGATATGATCCAGTACAATTACAGGTTGGTCAGTACCCAAGTGGATTATATCACTTAGTGATATACACGAATGGTCAACGAGTTAAAGTCGAAAAGATAATTATTAAATAAGCCATTTATTAAGACAACTGTCTTAAATAAATAACTACTTGGAAGGGTAGCTCTTGTATAAGGGCTACCCTTTTTTTAGCTTGGCTTAATTTTTGGAATAAATGAAGAATGATATTGTAAATGGTTTTAACGATTGTTTTGTCAAAATCTTAATAAAATAAAGATCGTTAGACTTTGATATTCGAATGTTCCCCCACTATAATACAATCCCCCCCCTTTTGAGATTCTAATAATTCCCCATTTCTCCAATCAAAAAAAACAGCACTTACCACAGAGTACAAACACATAATACCATTCTAAAAAATCATCCCCCTTATTCTCTAACCTTAGTAGGAATTAAACAAACTACAGGGTGTACCTATTTGGAATTAGAAGAATTGGTTACTAATTGTTTAGGGATTGACGACAATGGGTAATTTTTTAACTGCTCCAGCTATCCTATTACAATGCCTGTACTTATTACTTCTAATAGCTAATAATTGCTCCTGTGTTTTGGTCTCATTCCGAAAGAAGAATTTCCCCTAGCTCTTCTATTTAATTTTTAACCTACTTACACATGAATTATTCTTTACTATCCTTCCCGAGGGGAAGTTCAGGGAATTATTCCTTGATGCGATTTTTAAGTGATAGAATAAGTCCGTTACTGTTGTTAGCATTCTTGTGGGCACACCCCTCATGGACATACGCTAATTGTGATGTAGTCTCTACTGATTGTGGAGAAGTCTCATTAGTTAGTGTCAAAAAGAATGCATCTGTTACGGCTTATGAATTCAAGCTAACGAACTCTCGTCGAGAGGCAGTCTCAAATGCGATTGCCACTTCTAATTGTGAATTAAACGTAAGTGCAGGAAACAATAAAGAAACTTGCAATGGTTCTACCGTTTCTATATCTGCAAATGTTACTGGTGCGAGTACTTGTGGTAGTTCTGGATCTGGAAGCAATGATCTATTACTATATTATAGTTTAGATAATTGTTTTTTCGCAAATAGCCCTGGAGGTACTGGTTCTGATAATGCTAGT
>CALJIQ010000534.1 GCA_937973995.1 uncultured Saprospiraceae bacterium | reverse complement strand
AAAAGTCATTTTGAGCGAGATATGCCAAATTTTAAAAATTTGGCATATCTATATTTTGCTAAAAATCAAAACTTTACAAAAAAACATTTAATGTAATTATTTCGATTTTTCATTAAAACAGACTTTTTAGAGTGGACTCATGGTTAGATTGTTTGATTGCTTGATGGTCTTTGTGTTATTTTTCATTATTGAGTACTTGGACAGAAAGGACGAAACAATGATCTATTCCCGACCGATGGCTACCGCCGACGGATGGGAAGACTCATCGGACGGCGCAGCCATCCGACGAGTTAATCAACTGTTTTATTGATTCTGTCTAACAACTACTTGAGACTATGAATTAAGTCTATCAAACAATTTTAACCATCAAATTTTCCTAAAAGACTAACCCTCAACCCCTTATATATAATTGGCTATTGCCTTACATTTAACGGGATAAGGCATAGAATTTGTTTTATAATTAGGATAGCTACTCCTAATCTATAAACAATGAAAAGAAGACTTACACTACTTATAACACTAATCTATTGTCTTTCCTTTAGTGGGGATCTACTTGCCCAACAAGATCCCATGTTTACCAAGTACATGTTCAACAGTCAGGTCTTTAACCCTGCCTATGCAGGAAGTAAAGAATATATGTCCATCAATATTCTGGCAAGGGAGCAATGGTTGGGGGCCAATGGTATTAATGCACAGGGAGAATCTTTTAAATATGCACCTTCCTCCCAAACCTTAACCTTTCAAAATCCAGTAGGGGATCGAGTCTCTCTCGGTTTCACAGCGATCAATGATAGAGTAGGGGCCACTTCTTCTTCTACGTTAAACGCCGTGTATGCCTATCACTTTCCTTTTGGGTCTGGAAATCTTTCCATTGGCTTACAAGGAGGGTTAATGAATTATAGAGCGGATTGGAGTCGATTAACATTCAAAGACCCTCGATTGACGGATGTGGTATATGCTGAGGAACAGCCTTCTCGCATTGTGCCCAATGTAGGCGCAGGGGCGTATTACTTTTCTGAGAAATTTTATGCAGGTTTTTCTGTACCTCATATCATCGAGTATGACTTACGATCAACCGACCCAGGAGAGGATTTAAAAGGACGAAAAGTAGCTACTTTGTACCGACACTATTATTTTACGGTAGGTGCTGCGATTCCATTATCCGGTCAAGACTTAGTATTTAAACCCTCCTTGTTAGTTAAAAATGTAGGTCTATTATCTGATTTTTCCGCTACCAGAAATGCTTCTAGTCAAGTTGGCGCTCCAACACAATTCGATATTGATCTCTCCTTATTCTTCTATGAATCTTTTTGGTTAGGCGTATCCTTTCGATCCGCTTTTGAATTGGAAGCTTTTGGCGGAAACAGTTCCGTGGATTCAGGGGATATATGGATGGCTTTTTATTTAAAAAATGGACTACGTATTGGAATGGCTTATGATTATACCTTAACCAAATTACAAGATACCCAAAACGGTACCTTTGAATTGATGCTAGGCTATGATTTTGATTTTGCTATTCGTAAAGTTCATACGCCTCGATATTTTTAGGTGGGGTTGGTGTTGTGGTGAAGCTTACTTTTTGTACTGGAAGCTCGATACTATTGCTTATTGTACCAAACCACTGACTTCAATTTTAAGGGTATCGTTAGCTTGCATTTTTTCCAACATTTACATAAATTATGGTTTCTTTCTCTCCTTATCGGTAATCCTTTCTATTAATTTCTTCTACCTTATTAAGCGTTATTTTTTTTCTTCATTTGTAATAAACTAGGTCTTAGTTACCTACCGTTCATTACCGATGACTAAAGACGTATCATGGAAATCAGCCTTTGTACGGATGGACGCTTTCACTATGTGTTGGGGTATGGGAAAAATGATCGATGCATCACAGGAGCGCCAGTTTCTATTCTAAAAAAGTTTTTGAAAGCAAATTGTTTTGAACTGGTCGAATTGGTGAATCACCAAGAAGAGATTACGCCGGTCATTCAAGTAAAAGAAGAATTCGTTCACTATATTGACTTGTCTGCCAATCTATCTGTGAGAAAAAGTAAAGGCATCTCCATGTATAGTCTTACTTTAATCACTCGAGAAAATGAGTTGTTGAATTATTTTAGTAAGAAATGGGGCATCCGCTTAATGAAATTATATGATTTGGTAGAGACCCTTGCCCAGCGGGAACAATATTCTATCGGTTTTAATTATGATAAATTAGGGATTCAACTGTTTATTGAAGATTACGAACTTTGGCCTCGAATCAAAAGATTTGATGGGAAAGAATTAATGTATCCATTTTTAATGGAGGAATTTAATGCGGATTTATTAAATCTACAGTGTCAGGTGGATGATGCTTGGGATGAGCGAGAAGAGCATGGAGGGTGACAGGTTGGGGGTGGGCGAGTTTTGCTGTTTACTCATTGTTTAGGGACAAAACATTGCGAAATAATATGCACTACCTCCTTTGTATTATCATCAACCTTAAAACGCTCATCTAGCCGATAGCCAATAATCCAAACGATCTCTCCTTTGCTTTCTATAATCCATACTGCTTCTTTTTCGAATCGATTCAATTTCAAGTCGCTAAAAAAATCTTGTAGTTTTTTGGTTTTGCCCTGCATTCCGATGGGCTGAAAACGATCCCCTTCCTTCCAATGTCTAATTACTAAAGGGAAATGCAATTTGTTATAATCTACCAGAGCCTCATTAGGCGGGGAGTGCAAATTAGTCGGGACTACAACCTGGTATTGAAAGACTAGTTCTTGTGAATTTAATAGTATTTTTTTAGTTTTATTTTTTACTAATTTAATATTTTCTTGTTTTGTTTTTTTTAACCTTATAAGCAATATTTCTCGATCCTTTAATAATTCATATAACTCGGAAGAAAATATCGCTCCTACTTGTGTTTTGTTGGATAACAATTGCTGGATATGGCTTGCATTAAACCCATATGGGGCTAATATTTCAAATAAAATAGTCGCTTTGGCAGGGTGGGTCAAAAGGGGTTCTAACCGAATATAAATCAGCCCATTTTGATGTTCTACTACTTCTTTTTGATATTTATGAATGGTTTCTTTAAAAAGAATTTCCGTGTCCTGAAGTTGTTCTAGCGTCCGTTTGAAGGTATCTAATAAAGAAGGGTTGATTAGTTGTAATTTAGGGATTACCTCATGCCGAATTTTATTCCTACTATACTTGGTGGATGCATTGGAGGCATCTTCTCTAAAGGCAATGGCTTCTTGCTGGGCAAATGCTACAATATCACTTTTGGTAGCGAATAACATTGGTCGAATAATGACCTCTTGTTGTACTGGAATGCCATGCAAACCACGAATGCCGCACCCCTTACTAAAATTATAAAGGACGGTTTCTAAAGAATCATTTAGATGATGCGCTGTAGCAATATACTGAAACCCGTGTGTGCTTCTTATCTCTTCCAACCATTGATACCGTAACTCTCTTGCGACCATTTGAATGGAGGATTGATAATGGTCCGCAGCGTTTTTTGTGTCAAATTTGATTCTATAAAAAGACACCTCGTGCTGTTGCGCTATTGCTTGCACCAATGCTTCGTCTTTATCAGATGCTTCCGCTCTCAATTGAAAATTACAATGCGCTATTCCAAATTGAAAGTTCGCTTTTTTAAAAGCCTCTACCATGACCATAGAATCGATGCCACCGCTTACGGCCAGCAACACCTTATCTGTGGGTTTGCAAAGCGACTTTTGCTTGACGAAAGCTTTAAAGGATTCTATCATTAACTATTATCAGTTCGATTTCTTAGTTTTAGAATATGTGGGTTAAGGAAAAAATTTGTCATATTAATTAGGCATGGATTATTAAACACCTAAGCTGGCGAAGCCAGTACCATAATTTTTATGCCTCGCTTGCTTCGC
>CALJIQ010000533.1 GCA_937973995.1 uncultured Saprospiraceae bacterium | reverse complement strand
AACCCAGAATGGGTTGAATGTGCGATATTCAACCCATTCTGGGTTGGGAATTGCTCCGTACATGATGTCACCGTATTGCATACGGTGCTATGCATATTGAATCCCTTCGGGATTTTGAGATGTGGGGTATCAATAGATTTTACAAATGCCCGTCAATTGATTATCAATAGATAACGGGCATTTTTGGAAATGCCAACTATCTTTCAATCCATACATTTGATACACCACCAAGTAATCCGTTTAGTGGGCGTCATGAAAAGAGTATGACATATTCCTCCCTTTTCACGCTACACGCTATATTCATCACTCATCTGTCTTACCTTTTACACTTTGGCATCCAATTAGGAGTAGTACTTATCGTTTATAATAGTAGTTTTGCTACCTTTTCATTGTAAAGCCAAAGCTCGTATATGTATAGATTGATCCTTGTTCTTAGTATGTTGTCAATTGGATTGCCTTCCTTTGCCCAGTTGAATATGACCTTAAAATCAAATCTCACTTTTGATAAAAACCTGAGTGATATTTGGGGATATGTAGATGAAGAAGGTCGAGAATATGCGTTGGTAGGCTTGCGAGATGCAACTGCTATAGTAGATATTAGTGATCCAGAAAATCCTCAATTAATTTCAGAAATAGCTGGACCCTCTACGGTATGGCGAGATATTAAAACTTACGGTACCCATGCCTATGTGATTACGGATAGAGATGGTTTGGGATTACATGTATTAGATTTGTCCAATCTTCCCAATCCTTTAACAGCAGCCGATCACTATTTTTGGGCACCTACTTTCCCCGAGTTCGATTCTACGCAATTAAGTATTTGTCACAACCTATATATCGAAGAAAGTACAGGTACGGCTTACCTAGCAGGCTGTAATATCAATAGGGGAGGAGTGATAGCAGTAGATGTTACCAATCCAGATAGTTTGGTGACTCTTGGGTTTATGGACCCTCGTTATTCGCATGATGTGTATGTGCGGAATGATACCGTTTATAGTTCTGATATAAGTGCAGGTTTTTTCTCTATTACAGATGCTAAGGATAAATCCAATCCTGCTTTGCTAATGACTCAATTTACTCCTCGATCTTTTACCCATAATACTTGGCTATCAGATAATAGTAAAGTCCTATTTACCACAGATGAAAGGGGGAATGCACCCGTTGCTGCATACGATATTTCAGATTTATCTGATATTAAATTATTAGATGAGTTTAGACCTACCAATAGCTTAGGTGCAGGTTTAATTCCGCATAATGTTCATGTTTTAAATGACTTTCTAGTTACCTCTTTTTATAAAGAAGGAGTTATCATTACGGATGCTACTAAGCCTGATAATTTGATAGAAGTGGGGAATTATGATACCTATCCTATACCAGGAGATTTTTCAGGATTTAGTGGAAACTGGGGGGCTTATCCGTTCTTGCCGTCTGGTTTAGTTCTTGCCTCGGATATTAATAATGGATTGTTTGTTTTAGAACCAACTTACATCAGGGCTGCTTATTTGGAAGGATTGGTAAAGGATGCGCAAACGGATACGCCTTTGCCAAATGTTACCGTTAAAATCTTATCAGATGATCCTAATTTAGATCGTTCACAAGCTTCAGGTGTCTATAAAACGGGTCAGGTTACTCCAGGGACGTTTTTAGTCGAGTACTCTAAGCCAGGTTATGAATCTAAACAAGTAGAAGTGGAACTAGTGAATGGAGAAATCACTTTGATGGATGTAGCATTGTCTCCTAAAAGATTAATGGTTAGTACAGAAACAGTGCTTTGTGCAGATAGCATTTCCGTTCAATTCTTTCCGAATATACAAGATTTCCCTACTTATAGATGGACCTTTTTTGACGGAGTTCCTTTCACCACTCAAGAAATTAACCCGCTGGTGATCTATCCAACATCTGGTAATTATTCTATTAAACTGGAAGGCTTAGATGAATCTGGAAATGTGGTGTCTGATCTAGAACAACAAGTGCAGGTGCTTGGATCACCTAGTTCAGATTTTGAATTTACTGCCAACGATAAAGAAATTTCATTTATCAATTTAGCAGAAGATGCCATTACCTTCGAGTGGGACTTTGGCGATGGCACCATTAGCAATGAAAGTAACCCTATCCATATATATGATTCTACGGGCGTCTTTACGGTGACCCTAACTGCGAGTAACGAATGCGGTCAAGTCATTACATCAAAATCACTTGCCGTTACTAGTACTGGATTAGAAGAGCTAGGATTGCTGGAAAACTTTTCCGTGTCTCCAAATCCTTTTCAAAACCAAGCCGTCATCTACTATCAATTTAAGCAATTAGAAGGCGAAGGTGTCTTGAGAATTTATAATGTACTTGGGAAAATAATTTATCAACGAGAGATTGATCAAAAAGAAAATCAAATATTCCTCACGAATAATTTTGAACCAGGTATTTATTTTGTACAATTGGAAGTAAATAACCAGGTTAGTCAAACGATTAAGTTGGTTAAGCAGTAGCTCATAAAATGAATATCAAGAATTAAACTCACCCAATAACTTTCTGCTTAGAAGAAGTATTAATAGTAGGGAGCGGAGCAGTCCCTTCCTGCTTAAAAAACTTTAGAATCAAAACGGGTAAAAGAATCAAATCTGCCAATACCGCAATCAGTAAGCATAAACTCGTAAACAAACCTATATAGTGCGTTCCTGTAAAGTTGGACAGGGCGAGGGTAAGGAAGCCACCTGATAATATTAAGGAGGTAACGACAATTGCTTTTCCTGTTGTCAGATAGGTATTCCTAATCGCATTTCTAATCGTCTTTCCTTTGTTTAATTCTATTTTTAATTTGCTTAAAAAATGAATGGAGTCATCGACCGCTATTCCAAAAGCAATGATAAAAATAATGGCAGTTGGTATTTTTATATCAATATCCAAAAAGCCCATTAGCCCAGCAATAATTAACAGTGGAAGCACATTGGCGACTAAGGTAATAAGAGCCATTTGCCAAGATCGAAACATATAACCTACTAAAAGCATAATGAAGGAGAGGCAAAAGATTAGACCATACACGACATTATGGGCTACCTTATAGCCATTCCAATCACTTAAATGAATCGTACCAGTTACTTTGATATCCAACAATTCAGTGGATACATTTTGAGCTACAAATGCTTCCAGTTCAGCGTTTTTTTGTCTAGCTACATAGCTTCCTATATCGGGTATTTTTCCTGAGAACCTGGCATGAGCACCGTCTTGTGTATAGACCTTAGGAAAGGATATTTTTTTACTGTTTTTTTCAATCTCTTTTTTGAGCTTATTTATTTTTTGCTGACTATTGGGTAGGGTATAATATTTATCATTTCCGCCATGATCTATCCGATTGCTAGACTTGATTAAGCTGACTGGACTAAACCAGAAATTATTACCGAAATTAGCTGTTAGATAGTTTTCTATTTTTTCCAATTCTACCAAGACCTCTTTATCAAAGACTTTTTTATTGGGGTCTTTCAATTGTACGGCTAATTCATACTGACGAGTTCCTGAGAACTTTTCTTCAAAAAAACCAGTGGCAATGCGCTGTGGGTCCAATGATTTTAAATCTTCTACTAAGTGGTTATTTATTTTTAAGTAGCTGGTTCCAATCAAACTAATAAAAACCAAGAATAGAGAAGACACCATGATCTGTTTAGGATGTCTATTCACCCATTTGTATAACCTAAACAAAAGGGGTTGCCAAAATTCCTTCATTTTCTCAGGGGCCAAGCTATAAGCGGGTCGATATAAGATTAGCATAGCTGGGAATAAGGAATAGGTCAAAATGAAGGCAATCAATAGACCTAGGGCCGCATACATGCCTAACTTTACCAGAGGATCTACACTAGAGGTGGTAAGTGTCAAAAAACTTAGGATGGTGGTTAGACTAGTGAAAATAGTGGCAAATCCTACTTCTTTTACAGCAGTCCGCAAGGCTTGCATTTTCTCATACCCTTTTTTTACTTGGAGTCTATATTTGGTAAATAAGTGAATGACATTAGAAATACCAATTATCATTAAAATGGTCGGTATAATATTGGAGACGAAATTAATAGATTCTCCCATCCAGGCCATGGTACCAAGCGTCCAGATGACCGTTATCAAAATGACCAATAAAGGCATCCACACACTCCATACCTTTTTATAGCTTATCCAAAGGAAAAAAACAATCATAAGGGCAGAGGCTAGCACAAAAACGCCCACTTCTCTACGGATTAAATTGACATAAGCTGTCTGACTAAAACACTTACCGGCATAATGTATTTCATCAAACTGGAATGCCTCTGTGATCGCATCTATTTGTTGACTCAAACTATCACACTGTGCTACACTGAGGTTAGGGGATTGACGTATGAGAAAGGCTACGGACTTGCCATCTTCTGCAAAAAGCCGATTCACTAATTCTTGCCGTTGATAGATTTTGGTGCTATCGTTTGCATATTTGTCAGGTTGATTGATATTAATGAATGGACGAGAAACGACCCCTGCTGTAAAGGGAGTTTTGCGAAGAATACTAATAGTGGTGGGAGAAACGACCGATTCTATCCCTTCTGTTCTTTTTAATTGTTTGGATAAGGAATCAATTTTTAAGAGAAAAGATTGTTGAAATATACCTTCCTTGTTATGAAGACCTAATAGTATGAAGTCGTCATCCCATTCATATTTCTCACTATAGTCAAGGAAAAAGTCAGTTTCGCTACTATTGACAGGAAAGAACTTCTTTAGATCGTAGTCAAATTGGATGTCCTTTAAAAAGTAGAGTTGGGCAGCCGTAATGATAAGGACTAAGAGGAGTACTATTTTGCTTTTCCGTCTATACATTAATTTATTTGTGGCTGTAAATATCTAAAATTATACTAGAAGTACTGTATTATACATAAGATAAATATTTGAATTTATAGGTTCAACAGCCTGACTCATTTTGCTCCTTCCCACTTTTATTATACTTTGGTATCGAATATTGTATTTATGGCATTGCTTAACTACCTACAATTTTATTTTAAGGCTTCGACAAAATATCAGGTACATTCTCCATTTGTATATGACTTTGTGGAGAATGTACTGGAAGATAAGCGGCAATATTATTTTTTTAAGACCATTGAACAGTACAGGAAGCTAATATTCAAGGATTCTCGACCAGTAAAGGGAAAACAACAAAGAACCATAGGTGCTCTTGCGGGCGCAAAAGGAATTGATAAAGCTACAGGTCAATTGTTATTTCGCTTGGTTCATCATTATAAGCCTTCTGCTGCCTTGCTGATCGGCACTTTCCCAGGAATAGCAGCGTTATATCAAAGTACTCCTTCCTATAAGATGCCAGTGGCTGCCTTAGAAGCCGATAATACAATAGCCCCCTCTCTACAACATTATTTTAAGGAAATAGGAGCAAAAAATGTCCATCTACAAGTTGGGGAATTAGACTTTTTAACAACCGCCTTTGTTCAAAGGCCTTCTCAATTGCCTTATATCTATATAAAGGAGTTGCCTTCTAAAGAAGTGGTTAAGAGATTATTGTCAAAGTGTACAGCGGACGGATGTTTAGTGGTAGAAAATCCTTATGAAAGTAGCCCCCGCTTATCCTTATGGAATTGGATCAAAGAAAATGAGGTAGTAACCTTAACCATTGACACCTATTCTCTAGGATTGGTTTTTTTTAGGAAAGAACAGAAAGAGAAAGCGCATTTTAAGCTAATACCTTCGTCTTATAAGCCTTGGTCTGTGTTTTAGAGGGGTAGAAGGGGAATTTCAAATACAACTATACTTTAGGGACGAAGAAATAAATAACTTACCCAAATTTTGTCTCCCGCAAAGTATCGCCGAGGATACGCTAAGGTACGCAAAGCTAGACCTTTTACTAACTTAGCGTACTTTGCGAAACCTTAG
Organism: uncultured Saprospiraceae bacterium; assembly: GCA_937973995.1. Lineage (GTDB taxonomy): Bacteria > Bacteroidota > Bacteroidia > Chitinophagales > Saprospiraceae > JAFMDF01. The sequence goes on along the minus strand of CALJIQ010000533.1, from coordinate 20 downwards.
CGATCCTTTGCGAGAAATAC
>CALJIQ010000532.1 GCA_937973995.1 uncultured Saprospiraceae bacterium | reverse complement strand
ATTTTACCCAAAGAGGCTCTACTACTTCGGATAGCCAACTAAGAGCTACTGCGATTAGGAATGCGAAGAAATTTAAATTTGCAGCAGGCTCCGTGGATAAGCAATGTGGGTCGATCACTTATGACTTTAAAGTAAGATAATATTTTCTTTCTGTTCCAATATTTCCCAAATAGCTTAGGAACAGCAGCAGTTCGGGTTTTTAATAAACCGATGCACAAAAAGGGCAGCTTATATAGCTGCCCTTTTTTTAATGGAATTGGTTCTAACTACATTGTGTAAAAAATTTCAGGCAGTTTATAAAAGACTTTTTACACGCTGTACCAACTTACGTCTATGAAATCTATACAGCAACAATACGAAGCTACCTTAGCTTTCCTTTACCAACAACTACCCATGTACCAACGGGTAGGAGCTACCGCCTTTAAAAAGGATTTGACCAATATCATTGCCTTGTGTGAGCACTTGGAGCAGCCTCAGGATCAATTCCCGAGCATACATATAGCAGGCACCAATGGGAAAGGCTCTACGGCACATATTTTAGCAGCTATGCTACAAGCAGGGGACAGAAGGGTAGGGATTTATACTTCTCCGCATTATAAAGACTTTAGAGAAAGAATAAAGATAAATGGGCAATTAGTATCCAAACAATTTATTGTGGACTTTGTGGAGCAGTATCGCAGTGTTTTTGAGGATATTAAGCCTTCGTTTTTTGAAATTACCGTAGCGATGGCATTTCAATATTTTGCACAACAAAAAGTAGATATTGCGATCATTGAAACGGGACTTGGAGGGCGATTAGATTCTACCAATATTATTACACCTCTTCTTTCTATTATTACCAACATAGGGTATGACCATCAGCAGTTTTTAGGGGAAACCTTACCCGAAATAGCCGCAGAAAAAGCGGGAATTATTAAACCCTATACACCTGTGTTAATCGGCGAAGAACATCCAGAAACAATGCCTGTATTCGAAAAGAAGGCGGAATTAGAAAAGGCAGCACTATATGAAGCAGAAACTTTAGTGACGGTGGCGGAAAAGGAAGTAGAAGGGAAGTATACTATTTATTCTGCGATGGCAAGGGAATTTGACTTTGAGGAATTGTATGTGAATCTACATGGCAATTATCAAAAAAATAATTTGAGAACTGCCTTAGCTGCAATAGATATTCTGAATTATCAACGGTTAGAACCTTCAGTAGAGGCTTGGGACATTGTCAATGGACTCTCCGATCTAAAAGAAATGACCTATTTCATTGGAAGATGGCAAACGCTTAGTACCCATCCTACCATACTTTGCGACAGTGCTCACAACAAAGAGGGAATAAAAATAGTAATGGAGCAGGTACAAAAACTAAACTATAAACACTTGCATATAGTCTTTGGGATGGTAAAAGACAAGGACCCCAAACAAATTCTCTCCTTATTACCATCTTCAGCACTTTACTACTTTGCAAAAGCTAATATTCCTAGAGGTCTAGATGCCCATATTCTTCAACAAGAGGCAGCGTCCTGTGGACTAAATGGAAAGAGCTATATTTCTGTTATCAATGCTTTAGAGGCAGCTAAAAGAGCAGCTAGGAAAGAGGATTTGATTTATGTAGGAGGAAGTATTTTTGTGGTAGCTGAAGTATTATGATAATTGTAATATGACTAAAAATATGCAGAAGTATTTTTTGAAATAAAAAACAGATGATATTTTTTTTGATACAATTTATTTTTTTTTAAATTTGTACTTTGTCTTAGGGCAAAAAAAAAGCAAGTCACTTTTTACAAATGACTTGCTCCGAACAAATTATAATCCCATGAACATATCCAAAATATATTTTTATGTATAGAAGGATGTGAATTTGTGGAAAAAAGCAAGCCAACGTGTGGCTTGCCAATTACAACAAATTATAATCCCATGAACATTTCAAAATTGTTGGACAAAAAATGCTATTTTTTGTCTTAACTGAGTTACAACAGATTGATACTGTTTGGATAAAACGTTATCAGATTTCCGATTATTATTAAAAATAAAAAAATCTGAGTTCAAAATCCCACTTTTCTTTCCAAACTGTCAATTACTATCCTTTGAACTTTGTTTAATCCTAAAATTATTAGTGAAAGCCGGCTCTTTAGTCGGCTTTTTTTAGTTATATAAGAAGCACTCAATGTGCTGATAAATCTTTTCAAAAGTTTAGTTCAACGGGGCTTTCTAAATCCCACTAAAGAAAGCCTCGTTGTAACTAAAATCCCATGAACATATCCTAAAATTATTAGCTAATCTTTTATTAGCTTTTTGTGCTTCGATAATAAGCACAGTACAAATATGCAAACGATTTACTGTTACAACAAAAACAAAAATAGGGATTTGTGATGAAAAAATAAAATGTTTTTTTGGTATTTTTAAAATTAATTAATTGATTTTTAGGCACTTATGTTTGTGTGATTGATTTTTTAATGTGCGATTGTGAATATTTATGAATCTTATTTTTCTAGAAACTAGCTAAGAATAGGCAAAAAAAAATTTTCAACAGGTGAAATTCTTTAGTTCTTCTACCAAATCTCGAAGTTTTTTCTTTACATATATTAGCTGCTAACCTTATTCTATAGGATCGCCCAAATTTTGTCTCTCGCTAAGGATGCGCCAAGGAACGCAAAGCTAGACTTAGACTAAGTTAGCGTACTTAGCGTATCCTTGGCGAAACTTTGCGGGAAGTACCTATGTGGGTAAGTTATTTATCGCCGAAGCCCAAACTACGAATTAAGGGAATCTTAAAAACCGTGACCAAAGCAGAGGCTGCTTGTCAAAATAATAAAGGAATTGCATATTATCAGCATTAATGAATTAATCATTTTAATGTATTTGGAAAAATGTGTTATGTTAATTAACTTTATCACTCAATTCCAATATACACTTCCAAAATAGACCCTCACATCTGGGCATTCCCCCAGAAATGTAAATGTTCATAAGTCCCGATTTGCAATCCAAAATTTTGTTACTCTCATTCTTATTTATCAATTAAAAACCTTTGACTTATGCTAATTTTTTACATTGCAATGGGATCTTTCGCAGTTGGTGGCGGCTTTGTATTAGCTTCAAGCTACCTAACTAAAGGAAGGCGTTTTCTCTAAAACTGAAAAGACATAGCTCTATGAAACGCTATGGTCTTTTGATTTAATCAAAAAAGGCTACTAAAAAGAAAAAGCCAGAGATATAGTGCTATCTCTGGCTTTTCTATTTTCTAGATGCTGTTGATGCTGGATGCTTTTGTTTCTAGTTTCCAGCGTCAAGACTTCTAATATCAATTACCACTCAACTCCGCTAATAAGTCTTCTGACGAGGCAGCACTCATTTTATTTGCTTGGGCGATACCAATCGCCTTTTTGATGAATTTCTTAGCTTTTTTGGTCTTTCCTGCTTTAGCATAGAGTAAAGCTAAAGATTCATTATTGAGATAAGTATTCGATTTTTTCTTGGCGATTTTTGCGCTTTTAAGCAGAGATTTAACCTGATTTTGATCTGCGACTAAGTCGTAATAATTCCAAGCCACTTCATTTAGCATATCCTCTGAAAGCTGAGGATTGGTTGCTAAATACGACCCTATTTCTTTTGCATAATTCACCCCATCTTCCTGATCTCTATAATGGTTTAGTTTAAATTGTTGGGTAAATTTAGCGGCTTTATCCGGATAGGCTCTCTCAAATAATAAAGGGGCTGTTTCAAGAGGTACTTCCGATTTTCGGATGGCAGTGTACACCAGGTTTTGTATTTTGTTTTCCACATCAGATACCCCAAATTGAATAGCAAATGCGCTTTTATTTTCGATTAAGTGATCAAAAAGAGGCGAATCGGGGGTATCTAAGGTATGAAATAACAAAGATCGGATATCCTCCGTTTGCCAATCCTCTTGAGAAGACAAGTATTCTTCCAATCTAGCCGTTTGTCGTCCATCCTTCGCTTCTATACTTGTTTGTAGGTATTCGTATAAAAATTCAGGGGTTCGTTCCCCAGTTTTATATTGTTCCTCTAAGGAGGCAACTGTTTTGTTACCTTCTTTTACTTGCCGACCTATTTTTAAAATTTCTCCAGGTCCTTTGTATCCCGTTACTCTATGGACCACCTCCCCGTCAGGACTTAAAAAGAATAAGGACGGATAAGCAATTATATGATACTTTTCTACTAAATTGACCCCATCTCCTTTTTCCATATTCACCTTTACATTCAAAAAGTTTTCATTATACAAATCACCTACATCTGGTCTGGAAAAAACAACTTTATCCATTTTTTTGCAAGGCCGACACCAAGAGGTATAAGCATCTAAAAAGATAATTTTATCTTCTAGTTCCGCTAAGGCTAAAACTTCTCCCCATTCACTGGATTCAATAAAATCAACCCCTTTATAAATGACAGAATCTACTTTTTGAAATTCTAATTGGGCAATTAATGGGGAGGCAGCAATAGCAGCTACAAGAAACGGGATCAACAACCTATAAATAGACATGATATTAATATTTTGTGTGTAGTTTTCGAACTGTGCACCAAAAGTATGATATATAATCAAAGTCTTTTTGTTAAAAAATGACAATTTTAGTGTTAAATACCATTTTACGGGTATAAAATAAAAAAGGTGGTATCCCGATTTTGGGGATACCACCTTTTTTTTATTTTTAAGCACCAAATTCCAAATATCAAATTCCAAGTTGGGTTATGTTGTGAAATTTGGAGCTTGGAATTTCAAAATCTATCCTTCGATGATTTGGATTAATTTGCGGACAAATTTTTCCTGACCAGATTTCTCAGCTAATCCCATGGAACTTTGTGCGACTTTCAATGCTTCTGATTTTTTGCCATTTTTATTTAAAATAGTGGCATAAGTCAAGTGATATTCTAACACTTCCTCATCGCTATCAAGCGCTTTTTTAGCTAGTTTTTCTGCCTGTCTCATGGCTTTTTGATCCTTAGAAAAGTGCTTAACGATTTCTTGTGCTAAGCCATGTAACCTTTTATCATCGTCTTTTATTTCTTTCTTCACATAGTCATTACAACATTTTACATACTTCTCTGCATTTCCCATTGCGACACAGAAATCCATTTCCGATTGCAACAAAAATAAACTCGATTTCTTAGGAAGGTGTTTCTTCATTTTTTCCTGCGCATCCCTTAATAAGTCTTCGCTTTCAAAGTCTATAGAGGTAATCACCGTTGCACGACAAGCTTGCTCTATTTTATTTTCTACGTCTTCCTTAGCGTATATTTTTTCAATCGCTTTTTTGTGGGTGATTAGTAAATCGAAAATCCTTGAGTCCGCTTGGGTAGTGGCTTCATAAATAATTTTCAGATTGGTCGGATTTTTATAATCTTTCTTTTTAGTAAGATATTTATTAGCGACTTTTAAACTGGATTTGTTAGATTTATTAAGTGCCGTCACATAAGCTAAGATAAAGTCTGGATCTCGTTTCCCTTCTTCATACTCGGCTTCCATGCCCTTACTGTGATCTACTTTGTTTAAGACCTTTTTTCCTAATGCAATAAAGCCATCTACTGGCTGTGCGCCCTTTTGTTTATGCATTACTTCTCCACTAGCATCAATATAAAATAAGGTTGGAAAAGCAGAAACGGGATAAGCCTGTCGGAATTTTGCGCCTTCCCCTCTTTCCATATCCAATTTCATGTTCACGAAATTGGCATTATAAAATTCCCCTACAGCAGCATCGGTAAATACGGTTTTTGCCATGCGTTTACATGGACCACACCACACCGCATAGGCATCAACGAAAATGGGTTTTCCTTCCTCTTTAGCTTTTGCTAAGGCTTCTTGAAAAGTCCCTTTAAAAAAATCAATGCCTTCCGCCGCTACAGGAGCAATTCCTAACTGTGCGAGAAAAAGGAATAATAAGAACACATATTTACCTTTAGAAAAATTCATAACCATAAGTTTTATTGATATAACGAGGGAAAGGGAGCATCAGTTTTGGGTATCCATACAAATATCTTAAAATTATCTCTCTAAAACACTGCCAAGTACTTACTATTGTTTTAGTTAAGAGGAATTTAACAGGAACTTGATGGTTTGATTGCTTGATGAACTGTGCTTAACTGCAAGCAAAAAAGTGAAAAAGTTTACTTGTCAGCTTGCTGTTTTATGTGATAATCGTTGTCAAACATTCTTTTGAAATGGACACAAGCAAAGAACTGTTTGACTAATTTATTC
>CALJIQ010000531.1 GCA_937973995.1 uncultured Saprospiraceae bacterium | reverse complement strand
TAGACATTGGTCTTTGCTGACTATTGACCAATGACGAATAACTAATTACACGATACAGTTTTAGGGAAGACCTCTCTTCCAGCAATGGGAGGGGGGCTTCCCTTTTTTTATGCCTTTTTGTAAAAAATCATACATTACAGTTCTTACATCAGAATTCATAAATCCATCCAAGTTACATTTTGGGTGAATTTATGATTATGAATTTTGCTTTAGCTTTAAATCATTACACACTTCTTTTCATTTTTATATTATCGGAATGATAATTGTGTTATATCGCTAATATCATATCTGTATAACTAACCGATTAAAGTATGTAACAAAGCGACGCTCACCGCTGTCTGTCGCTTTTCAAACCTTATCAATATATACATACTCCGCATTTTCAAATCTTTAGTTGATAATAGCTAGAACATAACTATGTCTAGCTTTCCCTCATTACTTCACCTTTGTAGGGGTAATTCCCGATGGAAAAAGGTCAAAAACATGAAAAAAGATTACACTTATTCCTTTTGGATGGTTTGCCTAATAGCAATATTTACAATTTTTTGCAGCCAAAGTAGTGTTGCTCAATATTGTACACTTACCTGCATTGAGGATATCCGAGTCTCCGTTGGTTTAGATTGTGAAGCAGCCGTTAATTACAGAATGGTACTTCAAGATCCTGATAATCCATTCACTTGCTCTCCCAATGGACCAGCAGCATATAAACTTGTTGTGATGGAAATGGATAGTATCCCCATCGCTTCTAGTCCTATCATTTCTTGTGACTATATTGGTCAAACGTTAACGGTCAAAGCGCAACATTGGTTAACGGGTAATTCTTGTTGGTCCACGATTAAAGTAGAAGATAAACTAGCTCCTCAATTAGACTGTGTGGAACCCGTTACTATCTGGTGTAATGAAAATATAGCACCTGAAAGTGAAGGAGGTGCTATACCATTGCCAGCGGTAACGAATAAGTGTGCAGATAAATGTGAATCCCTAACCTATACCTATGAAGATAAAATTGTAACGGCTGAGTGCGGAGACGATTTATCTAATGAGGGAGATGTCGCCAAAATAGAAAGAGTATGGACTGTATGCGACGGTTTTAATAATTGCGGAACCTGCACCCAAAATATCATAGTCAAAAATCTAATATTTTCCGAAATAGAAGTGCCTGAAATATCTACTGTTTCTTGCAGTGACAATTGTAATACTAATGACATTGCTTGTGTAGGTGGTCCCTCAATTCATGGTCAACCTATTAGTGTGGGATTTTGTAATGTTTCTATTAGTTCCGCTGATGTGGTTGTCGATGGATGTGAAGGAACCTCCACTATCACTCGAACTTGGACGATTACCAATCCCTGTACGGAGGAATCTATAAATCGAGTACAGACGATTCATATTGTGGATAATACAGGCCCTACTATTATCTGTTCCTCAACGCCAATAGAGCCAATTGTTAATCCGTTCCCTTCTTCTTGTTTAGCAACCATAAATGTTCCTCCGGCTACCATAACTGATGACTGTTCTTCAGCAAAAAATATAGCTATTACAACTTATGTGTATCACTTACTAGCAGATGGTTCAAGAGAAGTGTTAACCAAAAAAGAAAACACAAATGGCGGTTTTTCCCAATCAGTACCACTAGGAAGAATTGGAATTGTATATGAAGCTACAGATGACTGTGGCAATACTTCTACCAATATTGAAAAACCATGTGTGGTAGATATCAGAGACGATTTGGCACCAACTCCCATTTGCAATGGCAGTACTAAATTGAGTGTCAATAATAATGGGAATACGACAATTTACGCAAGTTCATTTGCTAATGGCAGTTATGATAATTGCTGTATAGATAGATTTGAGGCAAGAAGAATGGATCAGCCGACAGTTGGTTTTACAGATTTTGTGGACTTTAATTGTGAGGATGTAGGAAAAACGATAATGGTAGCAGTGCGTGTGTATGACTGTGCTGGAAATTTTGCGGACTGTATGGTGGAAGCAGCAACAGATGATAAAGCTGCGCCAACGGTTACTTACTGTCCTCCACCTGTTCCGATTGATTGTAATGACGGGATTACGGTAGATAAAATAGGGGAAGATATTTTGGGAACACCTATAGTGGAAGAGTCTTGCTCTTCTGATCAGGTCACTCGAACTTTGTCCATCAGAAATGATTATAGAAATGAATGTGGCTTAGGGGCGGTTATTTACCTATGGACTTTTACGGATGCTGCTGGAAATAGGAGTACCTGTCAGCAAGTCGTTTCTTTTTATGATGGTACTCCTTTCACAGTTGAATTTCCTAAAGACTTCAAGCCTGAACAATGTTATGGATTGGCCGATTTAGTGCCAAGTTTAACAGGATCGCCTCAAGTATCTGGAACAGATTGTGAAAAGGTGGAAATGGATTACATAGATGTGGTGACATCAGAAGGAGACATTTGTAGAAAAGTGGAGCGTACTTGGACTGTCAGAAATGTTTGCGCAACACAAGCTAGTCAATTAGATTCCGTCTTTACCCATGTTCAAATTTTGGAAATTAAAGATACAGAAGCACCTATAGTCAATTGTGGTACAAGTGTTTCTGTTTGTATTGACAATAATGCTTGTAGTGTAGCAGTAGATGTAGCTGGGATTTCTGTTCAAGATTGTGGTAGCGAACTTACCGCAGCGGTTGATTGGGTATTTACGCCAAATGAAAATTGTTCAGGTGAAGTTATAACTGGAAAAGTTAGTAATGGAATAGCTGGATTTACTTCTCCAAAGTTTGGTCCAGGGACATTAATGGTGGCTTTCAATGTGAGTGATAATTGTGGAAATATTTCTTCCTGTTCTAGAGAATATGTGATTAAAGATTGTAAAGCCCCTAGTGTATCTTGTCAAAGTGGAATCGTATTGCCACTAGAAGAAGATGGTAAAGCGGTTTTTTGGGCAAAGGATTTTGATGAAAAGAGTTTTGATAATTGTAGTACCTGCTTTAATGGTAATCTATTGTTCTCTTTCTCTAAAACGGTAGGTGATTCTAGCAAAGTTTATACTTGCGCAGATTTAGGAGAACAACCAGTGGTGATTTATGTAACAGATCATGTAGGTAATCAAACTTTCTGCGAAACGAATATTATCATTCAGTCTCCCAATGGAGTTTGTGATGATAGTCCTTCTGGAGGTGACAACTCTGACGGAGGAAACAACGGAGGTGACAATGGAGGCGATCCACCAGTAGGCGGTGACAACTCTGGCGGAGGAAACAATGGAGGTGATAATGGAGGCGACACAGGAATAGATCTAGGCATAAACTGCGGCACAACAGAAACAGTTTGTATCACAGGTGAGGCCTGTACAGCGTCAGTCAATGTAGTAGGAGTAGATGTAAAGAATTTCTGTGGAGATAAAATTGAAGCTACTGCAGACTGGCAATTCATTCCTAATGCTGCATGTAAATTACAGCCAATGGAAGGTCGATATGCAGGTGTTCTAAATGGATTTACCTCACCCGCCTTTGGACCAGGAAAATTGACCATTTCTTTTGAAATAGTAGATGGATGCGGTAATACGGCGATATGTATAAGAGAATATGAAATTGTAGATTGTGAACCTCCTACAGCACGTTGCCTTAATGGACTGACCTTAGGATTAGGAGAAGATGGTACCGTAGAATTTTGGGCAAAAGATTTCAATCAAAACACTACAGATAATTGTGCAGATTGTGGATCAGGTGAAGTCTTCTTTTCCTTTTCAGAATCTCAAGCAGATACAGGATTTGTATTCACTTGTGACCATATTGGTACTCAATCAATAGAATTATTTATGTGGGATGCAGCAGAGAACAGAACCTCTTGTGTAGTTAATTTCACAGTTACCGGAGTGCCAAAATGTGGACAAAGTCGAACCACTACGGTAGGTGGAAATATTGTAACTGTAAAAGGAGAAGAAGTACCTTTTGTAAATATTATTTTAGAAGATATGGATAGCGGTGCTTCTAATATTGTTGCAACGGAAGCTAATGGTAATTTTGCTTTTGATGCCCCTATCGCAAAAGATTATATGCTGCGACCTGAGCGAATTGATAATATTGATAACGGCGTCACTACTTTTGATTTAATATTATTACAAAGACATATTATAGGATTAGACAAGCTGACGGATCCTTACCAGTTGATAGCAGCGGATGTCAATAATTCAGGTAGTATCACTGCCTTGGATATGGTCGAATTGAGGAGAGCGATCTTAAAATTAAATGATGAATTTACTAATAATACCTCATGGAGGTTTGTAGCTTCAGATTTTGTTTTTGAAAATCCTTCTAATCCGACGGCTGAGCTGATGCCGCAGGAGGTATATATCAGTGGGCTGGAAGAGGAGCAGTCTTTTGATTTTATTGCCATCAAAATAGGCGATATAAACGGTAGTGTAAGGGTGAATCAACTACAATCAAGTGAACCACGTAGTAAAGAGTCACTTGTGTTAACGGTAGAAGATGTACAAGTACAAAAAGGCGAAACCTATGACATTACTTTTACCGCCAATCGAACAGATATTCAAGGGGCACAATTTACGTTAAAGCATGCTCCTAATGATTTGTTGTACTTAGGGACAAAAGAAAATGATTGGATATCTTCCGATAATATTGGACAACGATTTCAAAATAATGGCCTACTAACTTTTAGTTGGAATAAGAAAGAAAACAGCACTAAACCGTTGGAGTACACTCTAAGCCTACAAGCTCAAAAAGACGGTATGCTTAGTCAACTATTAGATTTGAGTTCCACCTTAACCCCAATTGAAGCCTATACCCCTACGGGTCAAATTTTAGATGTACAGTTGAATTTCCAAAGAACTAGTTTACCATTTGAACTATTGCAAAACACCCCTAATCCATTTGCACAAAATACAGTCATTCCATTCACCTTGCCTAAAAAGGATATAGTGAAAATTATGGTTGTTAATACAGCAGGAAAAATTCTTTGGGAAGTAGAAAAAGAATTTGAAAAAGGATACAATGAAGTAGCGATTAATGATATTCACACTTCAGGTGTGTTATACTATCGAATAAAAACAGGTTCTAAAATCGCCACTAAAAAAATGATCAGGTTAGAATAGTAGTGGTTGATGATTTCAAACTTTAAAGTAATAAGTCAACCACATTGAAAAGAAAGAGCCAATTCATTAATTTGAATTGGCTCTTCTTTATTTTGCTAATTGCTAAAAACTAAACCCTACTCGAGCAAAGTAGTAAGCACCACCAAAACCCATTTGAACAGAATCCCAATACCCTCCCGAATCAGTATTATCACTAGCAATTTGTTGCGTTGGGTAGGTATTGAACAAATTATTAGAACCTAAAGTGAAATTGATTTTATCATTTAGTTTAGCTGTCAATATTAAATCAGCCGTAATTTTTGAATCATAGTTCACTCTAGTTGCATTATCGAATGACAAGTAACTTACTTCTCCAAATCTTGTTAGACCCAAACTTGCACTAAATTTAGGCGTGTTATAAGCAGCATTGAATGCAAATTTGCTGCTTGGAGCGGCATCCTCTAATAAAGATTGCTCTCTTGGTCCGAAGAATGTTTCTCTATCAAGACTTCCATTACTAATATCGGTTACTTCCAATTCATTCAGGTTTCCTGCTAAAGTGAAGGATAAATCACTTCTATTCGCTAAATCCAGTTTATAAGATAAAACTACATCTAAACCTCTAGACTCTGTATCGGCAGCATTTGCAAAGAATTGTGCACCTTCTACCCCTATACCTAAGAAAGCAGCATCGAAAAATCCAGAGATCACAATACGATCAGATATATCTATGAAATATCCATCAACCGTTGCCGTAAACGCACCAGACTTGAACGTTACTCCTGCACTTACATTGAAAGATTCTTCTTCTTTTAGTGGTTGAATACCAAACCCTTGAGTTACAGGACTATTATTAGCCGATAATAAAGTTTCTGTTAATACTCCATCTTGGAAGCCTGTAAATCTTAAGTTATAGTAAATCTGTGCTAAAGAAGGTGCTCTAAAACCAGTAGAAAGTGCTGCTCTTAAGGATACATTATCACTAGCTTTAATTCTAGAAGCTAATTTCCAATTTAAAGTACTACCAAAATCTGTATAATTTTCATATCGCAAGGCTGCACTTACTAAGAATGCCTTAGAAATATCAAACTCAGAATCTGCATATAACGCAAAATTAGAACGACTTCTATCTACCTCGTTAGCAGGGGAGTATCCAGGAAAACCTTGAGAACCAGCAGCAAGACCGGTAGATTCTTGGTCTGGACTAGTAATAATCAACCCACCAGTATCATATGCGGCATAAGAACCCGCTTCACCTGCAAAAATTTCAAAGTTATCGGTTCGATATTCCATACCGAAAGCAAAGTTAAAACCGGTAGCATCCGCTGATTTGAAATATTTAGAAAAATCTAAACTAGTTGTATTTTGTACCAAAGAGTGCCCACCTGCATCAAAATCAGTAGGGGAGGCTGCTCCTAGTGTAGCGTTATTTGTTCCTTTAATGAAATAGTGGAAATTATTCTTCCCGATGGTATTGTTAAAATCAACTGCCCATCCATCTGCAATCGTTGTTTTAATACCGGCAGATAGAGAGTTATCTTCAATAATAGAAGTAATCCTTGGCGTAAAGCCTTGTGGGTATATAGAAGGCACTGCCCTATCATCTCCTTGATTTCTTGTAAAGGCAAAAGCGTCGGTATCTCTGTAATTGCGACCACCAAATAAATAAAATTCTGTATTATCGCTGATGGGTACAGCAGAATTTCCAAAGAAAGAGAAACCACTAATTTCTGCCTCTCCCATACCTCTACGGAAAGTGGCGCCTGGTCTTAGCGTTTTTTCTCTGTTAATAAATTCTGTTGTAAAGTTTGCATAACCCCCTTCTTCTCCTATGTCAAAACCATAGTTAGCAGCCACTTTAGTAGTGATTCCGTCTAAGGAAGGGTCATCATTTCTAGTTTGGGTGCCATCTTGGTCTAAATCTAAGAAATTGCCAGAAGTATTAGGGGTGCCCACCTCAAAATCACCTGGCGCAATTGGGTTATAACCTCCTGCTGTTACGGAACCCGTTAATTTATTTGTCCCTTTTCTTAAAACAACATTGATAACCCCTGCAATCGCATCAGAACCATATTGGGCAGCTGCACCATCTCTTAAGATTTCGATTCTTTCAATAGCACTTGCTGGAATAGCATTGAAATCCGTACCTGTATTTCCACGACCTCTAGTACCAAAAATATTTACTAAAGAAGATTGATGTCTTCTTTTACCATTGATTAATACTAAAGTTTGATCTGGACCTAAACCTCTTAAAGATGCTGGGTCAATGTGCTCCGCTCCATCCGAGCCAGATTGTTTAGTCGCATTGAAAGAAGGTGCTAAATATTGAAGAATTCTGTTTAATTCAATATTTCCGTTTTTAGTTGCCACTTCCTGAATATTAATGATATCCACTGCTACAGGTGTTTCCGTGGCAGTTCTTCTATAACTACGTGAACCAACTACCTGTACTGCTCCTAAATCAATCCCTTCTGATAAAGAGACATTTAAAATAGATTGTCCATTGATGCTGACCGTAGAAGTATTGTAACCAGTATAGCTAAAGGTTAATTCAGAACCAGAAGAAGCAACCGTGAGTTCATAATTTCCATCAAAGTCAGTAACGGTTCCATTGGAAGTTCCTTCTTCAACGATATTTACCCCAATTAAAGCTTCACCTTGGTCATCTACTACACGACCGGTGACATTTACTTGAGCTACCAAATAAGTACACAAGAAAATGGATGTAATAAGTAAGGAGAGTTTTTTCATACAAAAATTGTTGAGTTTGTGATTAAAATAGTATAGTATAGAATCGTATTCTATGTATAAATAACTAATGATTAAAAGGCTAAAAGTAGTACTTAATAATAATTTATAATAATAAGCCGAGTGGAAAAATGGAAGGTTCAATTATTTTCAAATTACATGCTGAGCAGATAAGGTGAGTAGCGCTATGCTTTTGGCTGAAAGAAATACGTAATTCCTCCAACTAGCACAATTCCCAACCCAATTAAGCTCTCTTTAGGTTGCTCTAATAACATAAAGCCTAGTACCCAAATACTAAAAAGAATATATACAATTTGTAGCCAAGGTCTAAGTGGACTGCGGTAGGTGTTTTTAGTTCTTTTTAAAAATAATAGAGAGGCAACAGTAAGGGTACTCATAAGTTGTAAAGCAAAACTAGCGTAGAGCAACACGGCTTGGAACGTACCCGTAAGTGTCAAAAAAATGGCAACCACAGCTTGTAGCCAAAGCGCTTTTACGGGAATGCCGTTCGCATTTTTGGAAGCAATAAAGGTCCATAAGGGATTTTCCTTTGCCATCGCATAAGAAATCCTAGAGCCTACCCAAAGATACCCACTGATAGTCGCAACTAATTGAATACCAATAAAAACACTTACCCAAAAACCACCAGTCTCCCCAAATAAATTGCCAAAAGAAATAGTTGCTACTTCTATATTTCCCGATAAATTTTCAACAGTCGCATGTCTCAAAAATACCAATTGCAATAAAATATAAAGTATCGTTACTAACAGGGTAGAGAGGATGAGTGCCTTGGGTAAATTCTGATTAGGGTCCTCTATTTCCTCGGTGATATAGGCAGCAGAATTCCAGCCGGTATAGGCATAGGATACATAAATCAAAGACACTGCAAAACTTGGTAACCATAATTCCTCCTGCCAAGTAGCGGTATAATTTTGAGCATTTCCATCAATAGGTAAAAAGTAGAATCCTAGAGCGACTAGCATAAATACAAACCCTAGTTTTAAAACAGTAGCATAACTTTGAAATCGCCCACTTTGTCCCACACTTACGGAGTGGACTGCTGTGACTAATAGGATAATACCAATTCCAAACCAATCCGTAAATAGGGTAGGGTTGATGGGACTGAGATAGCTAGTCATTGCTAAAGCAGAGATAGCAATGGGAGCGGAGAAGCCCACTGTTAGAGAAATCCACGCATATAAATAGCCAGCAAAAGGATGTATGATTCTGGAAAGAAAAATATAATCGCCTCCTGATTCTTTAAAATGAGTACCTAATTCTGCATAGGTAAATGCGCCAATCAAGGCAATCACTCCACCAATGACCCATAGTAAAATAATACTCCAAGTATTCCGAACATCGGCGATCTGAAATCCCAAACTGGTAAATACTCCAGTTCCTATCATATTTGCTATGACAATAGCTGCTGCTGTTTTCCAACCTATTTTTTGCTGAGTACTGCTCATTAAAAAAGCCTTTTGTGCGACCAAAGGTACACAAAAGGCTTTTATATTTTTTGGTATTTTGGCTTTATGGTTAGCCATCGTTCCACAATACCATAAAGCCAAAATGCCATAACGCCTATCCTCAAACAGGCACAGCCGCTTGTTCCAATATTCCCTTCACAAAATGCTTCAACTCCGCATTAGAAATAGGGACCCCTTGGATTTTATTATAAGGGATGACTTCAATCATGTACTTATCTCGAATCAATTTACAAAGTTGTCCATTATTGATTTCAGGTATAATGACCTTATTATAAGATATTAAAACCGCTTCCAAGTTTTTAGGGAAGGGATTAAGATACCGTATATGGGCATGCGCCACACTATGACCTTCCGCTAATAATTCGTGGGTAATGGCTTGGATGACACCATAGGTAGAACCCCAGCCTAGTACCAATACTTCGCCTTCATCGGGACCGATGCTAATCTCTTGTGCTGGAATATAATCCGCAATGGCATCCACTTTTGCCTGACGAATTTTAGTCATGTATTCGTGGTTGGCAGGATCATAAGATACGTTACCCGTATTAGCTTCTTTTTCCAAGCCACCAATTCTATGAGCTAGTCCTTTGGTGCCAGGGATCGCCCAGCCCCTGACATGTCGCTCATCTCGTTTATAGGGTAGGAATGGTTCTGCTTCATTGCCATCTCTAGCAGGGACGAAATTCACTTCAATTTCAGGAATATCCGCAGCCTTTGGAAATTTCCACGGCTCTGCCCCATTAGCTATATAACCATCGCTTAGCAGTACCACAGGGGTCATGTGTTGTAAGGTTAAGCGACAGGCTTCTATAGCTACTTCAAAACAATCGGCTGGAGAATTAGGAGCGATGATGGGTAACGGACTTTCTCCATTTCTACCATACATTGCTTGTAATAGATCGGACTGTTCCGTTTTGGTAGGCAATCCTGTAGAAGGTCCACCTCTTTGGACATTAACAATGACCATTGGGATTTCCAATATCATCGCCAATCCAATAGCTTCTCCTTTTAATGCTAGTCCAGGACCAGAGGTACCTGTGATGGCTAAATTACCTCCATAAGAAGCGCCCACTGCTGCTGCTACTGCTGCAATTTCATCTTCCGCTTGGAAGGTTTTTACACCAAAGTTTTTATAAGCTGCCAACCCATGTAAGACATCAGAAGCAGGCGTGATAGGATAGGAGCCATAAAATAAAGGAAGCCCTGCTTTTTTGGAAGCAGTCACCAATCCCATTACTAAGGCTTGGTTGCCCATAATGCTACGATAAGTCCCCTTTTCCATAGGGGCCGCTTTCACTTTATATTTAGTAGTAAAAGTCTCCGTCGTTTCTCCATAATGATAGCCCGCTTTAAGTACCTTTAAGTTGGCTTCTAATATCTTGGGTTTCTTGCTAAATTTTCCTTCTAAATATTGGATGGTAGAATCCAAACTTCGATTATATCGCCAATACAGAAAACCCAAGACAAACATATTCTTGCCTCGGTCTTGTTCTTTTGTACCCAGCCCCGAATCCTTCAAGCACTCCCTTGTCATCTTGGTAATGGGCATCTGATAAACCTCATACCCATCTAAGGAATCATTCTCTAAAGGATGCTCTCCATCGGGATATTTAGACAATCGAAGATTCTTTTTATCAAACCCATCCGTATTAGCAATGATGGTCCCATTCTTTTTGATTCTACCCAGATTGGCTTTTAAAGCTGCCGCATTCATGGCCACTAATACATCAAATTCATCACCAGGGGTGAATATTTTTTTACTACCAAAATGTAATTGGAATCCGGATACGCCAGCCAAAGTACCTTGTGGAGCCCGAATCTCCGCAGGGAAATCAGGAAAGGTGGCTAAGTCACTACCCGTCAAGGCGGTATCATTCGTAAATAAGGTACCCGTCAATTGCATTCCATCCCCAGAATCTCCTGCAAATTTGATGGTTACCTCTTCTTTTATTTGAGTGGTCTTACTCATGGAAAATATTTTGTTTGGCGTTGTGGCATTATGGCACTTTGGTGTTATGGTATTAACCTTATAGAAGAACTCCAAACGGTGTACCAATAAAAATACACCTCAGACTCTTGTTTGTTCAAAGCTGCAAAGAAACGACGTTTTAGGACTAAAAGAAAGTATCTAGGATAGATTTATAGTTGGAAAGAAGAGAATCTAACTTTTTGATTGTCAGATGAATATATGAAGGATTGTTTGATTGTATTGATTGCTAGATGGTTGTGATTGTTTGATTGTTTTTATGTTGCTTTTAGCAATCAGCGAAGCGGGACAATCCTAACAATGGGACAATGGATCAATGGGACAATGGATCAATGGATCAATGGATCAATGAGACAATGGATTCACTTCTTACTAGCATTAAATAAATACTCTTTTTCTTCCGCTGTAAGACTCTCATAACCAGACTTTTTGATTTTTTCAAGGATGGTATCCACTTGTTCTTGGTGAGAAAGATCGTGTTGGTCGGATTTAGCACCGCCTTTGGCACGACGGGTTTTGCGTTGTGGAGAGGTGTTTTTATAAGCCATTCTAGGTCCTCGTTTTGCCTTTTGAGGGGGAGGAGTACCTCTGAACAAACCCGTAATTTTAGCTAATAGTTTATTCACAGGAATGGATAAGTCCCTGCCTTCTCGAAGCCGAAGGACAAAAAAGAGACCGAACAACGCTCCTCCCAAATGCGCAAAATGACCGCCAGTATTGACATTATTAGCCAAACTGATCATATCTATAAATACCAAGGCGGTTACTATATATTTTAACTTGATGGGGCCGAGAAATAACAGGTGCATAATATAGTTAGGTGCCAGCATTCCTGATGCCACCACAATAGCCATTACTGCTGCTGATGCACCTAAGGCATATCTACCCCCTAATTCTCCAAAAGGCATAATATTGGCGGAGATAAAATAAGCGGCAACGCCTGCTAAACCTCCCAATAAGTACAGGGGTAAAATTCTAGCATCTCCTATCAAATCCCCTACAATCTTACCAAACCAATACAAGAAGAGCATATTGAATAAAATATGAAATACGCCCTCATGCAGGAACATACTCGTAATGAGCGACCACGGATGACTCAGGGTATGTCTCCAATCAGAAGAAACCAGAAAGAAATTACGGAAAGTTTCGTAAAAATCGGGCAGCGTACCTCCATTGGAGAAGTATAGCACTACCTTCACCAGGTTAAGTACTATAAAGAACACAACATTCACGATGATAATACGGGTAATCATATTACCAACGGAAAATTCTTTCTTTACGTCTTGCCAGATTGAGTCAAACATTCTAGAAATCTTATTGATTACTAATTACTGATTATTAAACAATGATGAATAATCAATAATCATTAATTAATAATTCACCTTCAAATTTAAAAACTTAGTATGCGATATTCAAGGTTGGACTGGTGTTTTGGTATTTTGGCGTTGTGGTATTATGGTTTGCATCTTGACCAGAAAACCAAAATACCATAACACCACAAAACCAACCTCACCTCAACCCCACACCCGTCTTTTTCCAATATAGTACCAAAAGGAAGCCAAACAATGCGCCACCCAAGTGGGCAAAGTGGGCGATATTATCCCAAGAAAACTGATTAATTCCAAGAAATAACTCCACCACCATCAAGATAGGGATAAAATACTTGGCTTTAATAGGAATTGGTAGAAAGATTAACATTAACTCTACATTGGGGAATAGCATCCCAAAACCCAATAATAGCCCATAAATCGCCCCAGAGGCACCTACCACTGGTGGGAAATTATTGACGAGCATATGATAGATTTGCGTTAAGGTATTTCCTGCTTCCATCTTTGCGCCAGAAACGCCATTCTGCAAATTTTCTCCTAATTCATTTAATAAAGACTGCCCAGAAGCATTTAAAGAGTTGCGAAAAATCGTGTTCTCCTCTAATAAAGCTACATAACTTTCATAGGAAGGCGCTGCTTTAAATACTTCAATAGCTTCTTGTATGCCCCCTATTTCATAATAATTGACCAAGGTATGAATTAAAGCTGCCCCTAATGCACAGACAATGTAAAAAAACAAAAACCGCTTAGGACCCCATAATTGCTCAAGGGCGCTACCGAACATCACCAAGGCAAACATATTGAAAAAAAGATGAGGAACGTTGCCATGCATGAAAAAATGCGTGACGACTTGATAAGGGCGAAAGTTTTCTGATTCAGGATAGAATAAGGCAAATAAGTCCATATCCAATATCGTGAATACCCCTTGGTCATGTAAGGAATCCGCTATAAAAAAGAGGACATTTATGATAAGTAGCTGCTTAACTACGTCTGTTAATCTCAACATAATTTTTATGGTATTATGGTTTTGTGGTATTGTGGTGTTATGGCCAATAATACCATAAAACCATAATACCATAACACCAGTCTTTTAACTACTAAACTGTCTTTCCAGTTCATCTAGTTCGTAGGTAATAAAACAATTTTTACCTGAAGGGCTTTTAAAAGGCGTCGTACATGCAAATAATTGATCTATTAGTTGATGCATTTCCTCTTCCGTCAAAGATTGTCCACTTTTAATAGCTGCTTGTTTGGCAGTAGCTTGGGCTATTTTTTCAGGTAAGCCTAAATCTAGGTCCAAATTAGCTTTGTATTGGGCGATTAATTGTTCCACCATTTCTTTTTCGTCCGTACCCGTAGGAAGAGTGGCTGGAAGCCCATGAACGACAAAGGTGTCTTGTCCGAATACCTGAATATCAAACCCCAATTGGTTGATCGTCGGTAAAATTTCAGTTAGCACCAATGCATCTGAGGGGTTAAAGGTGATTTGTTTAGGAAACAACTGTGCTTGGGTAACAGTTTGGTTGTTTTGTAATATTTGCAAATATTGTTCGTATAGAATACGCTCATGCGCCGCTTGTTGGTCAATCAGGATAAAACCAGATTTAATAGGGCTCACAATATATCTGGAATGTATTTGATAGGGCTTAGTTTGTGGGGTGGAAAAACTTTTGTTTTTATCATCCAGTTCTTTTTCCGTTGACCAATTACTCTCTATCGTGGTCATGGAGGAGTCTTGAGGGGTTTCCTCCTCTTTTTCAAATAAATCCATCCCCTCATATAACTTTCGCCAGTTTTTTATATTGGACGCTTCCAAACCGTCGTTTCTGGGATAATTACTAGGAGGTGCTTGGTTGTTATAAGAGTTTTGCTGACCGTTGGCGGCTGCCTGAGAATTGGCATAATTCGGCAATCTATTCAAATTACCCTCTTGATCGAAGTCTAAGGAAGGAATCACACTATGCCGTCCGAGTGCATGACGAATGGTTACTTTTAAATAATTATACACCAATCGTTCATCGTCAAATTTGATTTCCTGTTTGGTCGGATGGACATTGATGTCCACCTTATCCGTATCCATTTCTATAAAAATAGCATATAAGGGATAGCTATCTTTAGGCAATAAATCTTCATAAGCAGCCACTACTGCATGGTGAAGGTAACCACTCTTGATAAAGCGGTTATTTACAAAAAAGAGTTGTTCTCCCCTTGTCTTTTTTGCATATTCAGGTTTTCCAATAAAACCCGTTAAGGATAATATATCCGTTTCTTCCGAGATCGGCACTAATTTTTTATTGGCAGTTGAGCCCCAAATGCCAACCAACCGCTGTCTAAGATTAGAATGCGGTAAATGAAATTGTTCTGTATTATTATGGTGGAGGGTGAAAAAAATATCTGGATGGGCAATGGCGATGCGCTGGAATTCATCAATGATGTGTCGCATCTCCACCGTATTGGATTTTAAAAATTTTCTCCTAGCAGGTACATTATAAAATAGGTTTTTAATAGCGATACTCGTACCTGTTGGGAATTGACAAGCCTCTTGTCGCTTTACCTCCGACCCCTCAATGACAATGCAAGTCCCCAATTCATCTTGCGTTCTTTTGGTTTTTAGCTCTACCTTCGCAATAGCAGCGATAGAGGCCAATGCCTCTCCTCGAAACCCCATGGTACGGATAGCGAATAGGTCATCCGCCTTTTTAATTTTAGAAGTAGCATGTCGCTCAAAAGACAACCGAGCATCGGTTTCTGACATCCCACAACCATTGTCTATTACTTGCACCAAAGACTTGCCTGCCTCTTTAACAATCAGTTTTACCTGCGTACTACCCGCATCAATTGCATTTTCCATTAACTCTTTCACCAAAGACGCAGGTCGCTGAATGACCTCGCCTGCTGCAATCTGATTCGCAATAGCATCTGGTAAAAGCTGAATCACATCAGCCATGTAAAAGATTAATTTATAAAAATGAAGAAATAGAATTTGGCGTTATGGCATTGTGGTATTATAGCTTTATGGCCACAAGACCAAAACGCCATAGTGCCACAGCGCCAACAAATCATCCCAAAGCCTTTTCAATAGTCGGCACATATATCTGTAAGGCAAAGTAAGTAATGACAACTAAAATAATAACTATTGCTATGAGCATCTTATTGGATCGTTTAGCCTCCGCCGCCCGCATTTGCGCACTCACTTTAAAATCAGGTGCCGCTCCTTTTCGAAATCCTTTAGATAATCTAGACTTGACTGCCTCAACGTCATTGTTTCCTTTCTTCCCTTTATACTTTTGCATCCGCTCTTCTATTTCCTCTTTTTTAGGATCCCAATACCTAGGCTGATAATTATAGCGATTATTCTTAGGGGTTTTAAAGAAATTTAAAAAAGCCATAGTCAATCGTTAAATTTAGGTTCTTTATTACTCAAATATACAAAAAGTGTAGGCTTCATTAAGGAATCCTATTTAGACAAGAAGAATCGAGAGGTAAATGGCTATTGCAAACCATTGGCTTGGTGCATAAGTTGTAGATTATCCATTTAAAAAATACCATTTATAGTGTTCCAACCAACCACATTAGCTTCCGTGCGTTGTTGAGAATCGGTTCCTCCATAGATTAAATAAGGCGTGCACTTAAAAGAGGGAGGAAGCTGTTTTTTGAAGTAGGTAATATTTTTAAAAAAAGAGGAATTGATAGTGGTACCAGATTTTATTTCTGCTAAGGTAATGTGTTGCTGCTGTTCTCGGAGTAGGTCTATTTCTCTTCTATTAGGCGCTTGCCAAAAGAATAAATCCATAGACCAGCCGGTTTGAAATTGTTGCTTGGCAATTTCAGCAACGATTAAATTTTCGAATAAATTACCTCTTGCGAAGTGTAAGGTAACATCGTCTTTAGAAGAGATGCCTAGTAAATTAGCAGCAAAACCAACATCATAAAAATAGAGTTTAGGGGTTTTGGTAATTCTCTTTGAAAAATTGCGAAAATAAGGAGGGAGTAAAAAAATGATATAACTAGCCTCTAATAAAGCCATCCATTCTTTCGCCGTTACTGGAGAAATCCCCGTATCAGCCGCTAGATTTTGGTAATTAAGAGGTTGACCAATACGCCCTGCACAGAGTCGTACAAAATTCCGAAATAAGGTTAAATTCTGAACAGCTTTTAACTGCCGCACATCTCGTTGCACATAAGTCTCGAAGTAATTGGGATAAAAATCGGTTGGGGATATATCTTGATCGTAAATTCTAGGATAGAATCCTTTAAAAATACTTTCCTCATAAGAAGCGGGTAGTTGTGAGACTGCTGATAATTCTCCAAACGAAAAAGGAAACAGTTTGAATAGAGCAACCCGACCCGCTAAACTTTGCGTGATTTGCTCCATTAATAAATAATTTTGGGAACCTGATAAAATGTATTGTCCGTTGATATTATCTTCATCTACTTTCCCTTGTAGGTAATTAAATAGTTTTGGGACTCGTTGGACTTCATCGAGAATAACATATTTGGAATAGGTGTTAAGGAACTGCTTTGGATCATTTACGGCAAAATCTTGATGATCTGGATTTTCAAGTGAGAGATACTGATAGTCTTGGAAAAGATTTTTAAGCAAGGTCGTTTTTCCAGATTGCCTAGGACCGGATAGGGAAATGATTGGGTATTTATTTCGTAATGCGCTAATTCTTCCTTCAATTTTTCTTGGTATAAACATAGATTGTTTTTATGCAAATCTAAGTTTAAAACATGGATTTGCATAAAATAATTCAATTTAAGTAATCCTTATAATTTTCAACATCCAAAACAGTTATAATTTGCCATTTAAGGAACGGTGACAAAATAAATGGACCTTCTATGTTGATTCTTTAGTTATTTTGCCTCGCAAGCTCAGCAATCTTAAATTGCCAAAGTAGAAATAGGTAAGCTAATAAAATGATCCAGTGACAGTAAATCACTGGGTAATGGCGATAAAACCCTAGCAAAATCAAGCCTTCAACTTGCTATATCTCAAAATACCGCTTATATTTGCGCAGCGAAAGCGAATCTAGGGAGAGGGAACAAAAGTTCCCTCTTTTTTTATAGCCCATATGTAAATATATTGTTTAGTGGTAGAGCAGAAAATAAACGATTTATTACTACAAAAATTTGAAGAAGAAGAATTCCAAGATTGCTTCTTGGTAGAGACCAAGTTGAATGTAAAAAACAACACCTTAAGAGTGTTTATGGATAGTGATGGTGGACTGGAAATTTCTAAATGTCAACGACTCAGTAGATACCTCGAAAGTTATTTGGATGAGGAGCAATGGTTGGGCGAAAAATACACCTTAGAAGTATCTTCACCGGGGTTGGATCAACCCTTAAAAATTGTGAGACAATATCGCAAAAACATTGGTAGAGGATTGACAGTTAAACTATTAGACGGAGAAGTGAGAAAAGGGACTTTAAAAGCGGTAGAAGAAACGGCCATCCACTTAGAAGAGTTACACATCACAAAGCAAGGCAAGAAAAAAATAAAGGAATTGCGAACGGCAATAATACCTATAGAGAAAATTGACAAGGCAAAAGTGCAAATTGTGTTTAAATAAATAGGAGACAGGAGTCAGGGGTCAGGAGTCAGGAGGAAATCCCTCTGACCCCTGACTCCTGACTCCTGACCCTAAAGAATTAAAAAATTGAATCAAGATGATGAATCTTGCTGATACTTTCTCGGAGTTTAAAACGGGAAAGAACATTGACAGACCGACTATGGTTCGGGTTTTAGAAGATGTTTTTAGAACCTTAATTAAAAAGAAATTTGGTTCTGATGAAAACTTTGATGTGATTGTCAATACCACCAAAGGTGATTTGGAATTGTGGCGGGTACGAGATATAGTGCCAGATGGGGAGGTAACGGATGAGCGTAGCCAAATTTCTGTATCTGAGGCACTGAGTATTGATGATGAATATGAAATAGGGGAGGAGTGCTATGAGCAATTACACTTAAAAGACTTTGGACGAAGAGCGATTATGGCGGCACGTCAGACCTTGGTTTCTAGAATTATGGAACTGGAGAAGGATGAGATTTACAAACAATATATGGAGCGAGTAGGAGAGATCGTACATTGTGAAGTACATCAGATTTTAAAGAGAGAAATTCTAGTTTTAGACGATATTACGGGGCATGAATTAACGATGCCCAGAAAAGAAATGATACAAGCAGATTTTTTGAGAAAGGGGGATATGGTAAAAGCCGTTATCAAGCGGGTGGAAATGAAAAATAACAATCCCGTAGTAATTTTATCCCGAACGGATAATGATTTCTTAGCGAAATTACTAGAACAAGAGGTGCCAGAAATTGAGGATGGATTAATTACCATTAAAAATATAGTGAGAATTCCTGGTGAAAGAGCGAAAGTAGCCGTGGAGTCTTATGATGATCGAATTGATCCAGTTGGTGCTTGTGTGGGGATGAAGGGTTCTCGGATTCACGGGATTGTACGAGAATTAAAGAATGAAAATATTGACATTATTAATTATACCAATAATGATTCGTTGCTAATCCAGCGATCTTTAACACCTGCTAGAGTAAGCAGTATCGAGTTAGATAACGGACAACCAGCGGAAGTAGAAGGAGAAGAAGGGGAAGGCGAAAACGCAGCAGTAGGACAAAAAAGAGCAGCGGTATTCTTAAAGCCAGATCAAGTGTCCTTGGCTATTGGAAAAGGAGGTACTAATATTAAATTAGCCAGTAGATTAACGGGCTTTGAAATAGATGTGTATAGAGAAGATGACACAGTAACCGAAATAGATGATGTGGACTTAGATGAATTCGCGGATGAAATTGAAGATTGGATCATTGATGAGTTAAAAGCGATAGGTTGTGATACTGCTAAAAGTGTCCTGAAATTAGATATTAGAGAATTAGTCAGAAGAACAGATTTAGAGGAAGAAACAATTCAAGAAGTATTAAAGGTATTAAAAGCAGAATTTGAAGAGGATGAGGAAGAAGGAGGAGAATAATAATTATTTTAGTCAAGCTCTTAAATCAATTTATATGCTGTAAATGTAGTCGAACAACTGTTTTCCTTTACCTTTGCGGCGAAATTGGATCTATTAGGACTAAATAACACCAAGAAAGTATTAATTTCATGGGGTGTTTGACTTAGTAATATGCTAAATTTCACCTCCCCATATAAATTAATTTTGTTAACTCCCATTTTACTGGGAAAAAGATTTGAATGGCAAAACGTCTTATTAAGGTAGCAAAGGAATTAAATGTAGGAACATCCACCATTGTAGATTTTCTAAATGACAGTGGTTTTGATGTTGTGGATAAACCTACTGCCAAGTTAACGGATGAAATGGAAGCTAAGCTATATGAAGAGTTCAGCGAGTCCGTTGCGATAAAGGAAAAAGCAGATCAATTGATTATTGGAACTCGACCAATAACTAAGAAGGAGTCTATTGCAGTTCCCACTAAAGTGGTGGAACCAGTTAGTGAGCCGGAGCCAACACCTGAGCCAGAGGTAGTTCAAGCACCAGAACCAGTGGTTCAACCCGAGCCTGAAGTTAAAATGGAACCAACGGTTCAACCTGAACCGGAAGCTGCACCAGTACCTCCTGTAGTGGAAGCAAAAGAAGAAGTCAAGGAAAAAGTAGAAGAAAAACCTAAGGAGGAACCAAAAGCACCTACAGCTAAAGAGCCTGTTGCAGAAGAACCCGTGGTGAAAGAACCAGCAGCTCCTGCTTTAACCGTAGTTGGTAAAATAGATTTAGAGGCGAAGAAACCAGCTAAAGCAAAGAAAAAAGACAAGCCAGTAGCGGAAGCGCCAAAGGCATCAAAAGATAAGCCAGCTAGTAAAAAAACAGCAAAGCCTAAAGCTGAAACGGAAAAGTCTGCTGATAAGCAGTCAAAGAGTGATAAAAAACCAGCGGCTAAGCCAGCTAAAGAGGTACCTACCAATCAAAAGCCTTCAGATCCAAAAGAAGGGACAGCCAGTAAAGAAACACCTAAACCTTCCAATAAAGTTTTCCGTGCAGAAGCTCCCAAATTAAAGGGAACGAAAATAATGGGTAAGATTGATATGAAGCAATTTGAGAAGAAGCCAGAGGCTTCTAAGCCAGTTGCTTCTTCTGACAATACCCGTTCGAGAAAAAGAAAACGTACTAGGAAGAAAGTAGAAAATCCAGGTGGACAGCAACGACAGCAGCAAGGGCAAGGACGGGGTCCGAGTCAAGGACGAGGACCTGGCTCTGGACAAGGACAAGGACAAGGTGGAGGAGGAGGTCGTAGGCCAAATAATCGTCCTGGAGGAGGAGGAGGAAATAGACAGAATCAGGGCAGAAAGGGTAGAGGTAGAAGAGATGAAGTAAAAGAAGTTTCTCAAAAGGAGATAGAAGATAAGATCAAATCTACTATGGCCCGTTTACAGGGCGGGGGTGGAAAAAAACGCCAGCGGATTCGGAGAGATAAGCGGGAGACTATGCGGAAGAAGGAGGAGATGCAGGAAATGGAGAAGATTGATACGAAATTGCAGCTAACTGAGTTCGTTTCCGTTTCAGAGTTAGCTAGTTTAATGGAGATTGAGGTAACGGATGTTATCACCACTTGTATGAATTTGGGGGTGATTGTTTCTATTAACCAACGGTTGGATGCAGAGATCATCGAATTACTGGCAGATGAATTTGGTCATGAAATAGAGTTCATTTCGGCAGAGGAACAAGTGCTAGAGGAAGAGGAGGAAGAAGATGCACCAGAAGATTTAGAACCAAGAGCTCCGATTGTAACAGTAATGGGGCACGTAGATCATGGTAAAACATCTTTGTTAGATCATATCCGACAAGCCAATGTAGCCGATGGAGAGGCAGGGGGAATTACTCAGCACATTGGTGCTTATGAAGTTTTTGTAGGAGAAGAAAAAAAGAAAATTACTTTCTTAGATACACCGGGTCACGAAGCCTTTACAGCGATGCGGGCTAGGGGTGCGAAAGTAACGGATATTGCGGTTATCATTATTGCTGCAGATGATAGCATTATGCCTCAAACAAAAGAAGCCATTAGTCACGCTCAGGCGGCAGGGGTGCCTATCGTTTTTGCCATTAATAAGATTGATAAGCCAGGTGCTAACCCAGAAAGAATTAAGCAGGAATTGTCTGGTATGAATTTATTGATCGAAGAATGGGGCGGCGAATATCAATCTACCGATATATCCGCTAAGACAGGACAGAATATTGATTCCCTATTAGAGGAAGTGCTTTTACGAGCAGAAATGTTAGAATTAAAAGCTAATCCTAATCGGACTTCTTCAGGAGTTATTTTAGAGGCTTCTTTAGATAAAGGTCGAGGATATGTAGCGAAAGCATTAGTTTCCAATGGTACTTTGAATATTGGAGATCCAGTTGTTGCGGGTTCGCATTCTGGTAAGGTAAAGGCGATGTTTAATGAAAGAGGAAAGCGAATTGAAGTGGCAGGTCCTTCTACTCCCGTACTAGTTTTAGGGCTAAGTGGTGCTCCTCAAGCAGGAGAGAAATTTAAAGAAACAGAGAGCGAGCCAGAAGCACGACAAATTGCATCTAAACGCGCACAAATATCTAGAGAACAAACGAATAGAGCGAATAAGCGAATTAGTTTAGATGAGATTGGTAGAAGATTAGCATTAGGTAATTTCAAAGAACTGAACTTGATTGTGAAAGGTGATGTGGATGGTTCTATCGAAGCCTTATCGGATTCCTTAATCAAACAATCTATCGAATCTGTTCAAGTAAACGTTATCCATAAAGCGGTAGGACAGATTATTGAATCGGATGTATTATTGGCCTCCGCTTCGGATGCAATTATTATAGGTTTCCAAGTAAGACCATCTTTAGGTGCCAGGAAATTAGCTGAAAGGGAAGGAGTAGAAATCAAGTCTTACTCTATTATCTATGAAGCCATTGAGGAGATACGCTCTGCGATTGAAGGATTACTGGAACCAACGAAAGAAGAGAAAATATTGGGTGAGGTAGAAGTAAGGGAAGTTTATAAAATTAGTAAAGTGGGCACCGTGGCAGGTAGTTATGTAACCGATGGGAAAGTGA
This sequence comes from uncultured Saprospiraceae bacterium, assembly GCA_937973995.1. Taxonomy (GTDB): domain Bacteria; phylum Bacteroidota; class Bacteroidia; order Chitinophagales; family Saprospiraceae; genus JAFMDF01. Next base: position 12,820 of record CALJIQ010000531.1, on the reverse strand, counting down.
TGAGAAATGCCAATATCCGATTAATTAGAAATGGTATTGTCATCTATCCAACGAAAGAAGGGGTACATGGTGAAATTAGCTCATTGAAGCGGTTCAAAGATGATGCAAAAGAAGTGAAGAATGGAATGGAATGTGGTGTTACTATTAAGAACTTCAACGATATTAAAGTGGGAGATGTGATCGAAGTCTATGAAATCATAGAAATCAAACAGACGCTTCAATCTATCAAGAAGAAAAGGTCTTAATTGGGTGACTGGTGATTGGTGACTAGTAATCCAATCACCAATCACCAAATCAACTAAAATCAATCTCCGTATTATCTCCGATATTTAAACTCTGACGTAGCCCTGTAATGCCTGCGTCATTTCCTACCACTGATTTTTGTAATACCACCTCTTTGATAGAAGCGTAATTTCCAATAATAGAATTTTTGATGATGGAATAATCTACGCTCGTATTATTTCCGATGGTTACATGTGGCCCAATAATAGAATTCTTGATGGTACAGTTCTTACCGATACTCACAGGATTGATGATGATCGAGTTTTCATAAAGGGGAAGATTAGCAGATGCATAGCCCTCCTTGTCTAATAAGATAGCATTCGTTTCTAATAGGATTTCAATCTTCCCGCAGTCAAACCAATTATTTACATCCATCGTACTGAAAATAGCACCTTTATCAATCATGCGCATCAAGGCATCTGTCAAAGGAAATTCTTCGCCCGTTCGTTTATTCTTTTTGATATTGTAATTAAGTGCTTTTAATAATAGTGGTACTTCTTTGATTTTATAAAGCCCTACCATAGCAGTATTAGATTTAGGAATGGTAGGTTTTTCTACTAGTTTATTGACAATGCCTTCCTCATCGAATTCGACAATGCCAAATTCTCGAGGATCTTCTACCTTTCTAGTCGCTAAGCAGGAATGAGGGGTATTTATAAATTTCTTTAGATCAATATCTACAATAGAGTCACCGAAAACAATGATGACCTCTTCTGTATTTTTGAGTGTTTTTTTTGCAGTCCAGATCGCATGACCAGAACCTTCTCTAGTTTCTTGCTCTACAAATTGCATATTTAAAGAAGGATATTGCGATTCAACGTAATCTCTAATTTTCTCCCCTAAGTAACCAATCACAAAAACAAATTCCTTAACGCCTACGGATAATAACTGATCTATGATAAAGGCAATGATCGGTTTACCAGCTACCGGTATCAAGGGTTTAGGTTGTGTATAAGTAAGGGGGCGAAGGCGTGTTCCAACCCCAGCAACAGGAATAATAGCTTTCATTATACTTCCGTTCTTCGTTATGGTGCAAGTCGCTCAATGACCCATTTGTTTCGACTTTTTAAAGTATAACAAATTCGATCATGCATTCTACTACTCCGACCCTGCCAAAATTCAATATAGTGAGGCTGGATACAGTAGCCACCCCAATTAGGTGGTAGTGGTAATAGGTCTTTGTCTTTATATTGATTTTCTAGGGCCTGATAATTATCGGATAAGATTTTTCTATCTGGAATAACCGTACTTTGTGGGGAAGCCCAAGCCCCAATTTGACTTCCTTTTGGGCGACTTTGAAAATAAAGAGTCGATTTCTTTTTGCTTATTTTTTTAATGGTCCCTTCCACTCGCACTTGTCGTTCTAATTCTTTCCAAAAAAAGACAAGGGCTACTTTAGGATTTGCTTTTATTTCCTTTCCTTTTTTACTGTTATAATTCGTATAAAAGTAAAATCCTTTTTGATCCACTCCTTTCAATAAGACGATTCTAGCACTTGGAGACTGCTTCGTAACCGTTGCTAAAGTCATTGCATTCGCTTCTTTAATATTTGCAGCTAACGCTTCTTGAAACCATATTTCAAATTGCTGAATGGGATGAGCTAGCATATCTTGCACATCCATGGTCTTTGCTTTATAGTCTTCCCTTAAATTTGCAATTAGTTTGTTATTAACAGCCATTAGATTAATCTATATATAGTTGGAGCAAGATCGCTCGCTGCCGAGCTTGCGAGGCAATACTAGTAGTAGAACTAATCAAACAAAAATAAGCTGCTCTAATTCAATAACCAAGAAGGTAGGTGCTAATTAGGGGCAAAAAAAAACCCTGTCAAGGTTTATTGACAGGGACAAAACAAAAAACAAACACTATGAACAAACACTAATTTTTTGCAAGTCGGATGAGTTCCTCGATTATCTTGTTGTATTAGTTTTTTTTCTTTGGAGAAAAAAAACACCCCCGAATAAATCGGGGGACAAGATAAAAACAAAAACTATGAACAAACACTCACCCTATATTCAATATAAAAAGTGACAATTTTGCGATCTTTCGTGGAATGATAATTTTGCAGTGTTGCAAATATCTACCAATTTTTTGATATTTTATAATTTTTAATATAAAAAATATAAAATGCTACGAAAGATGGAAAAGAACTTCTCTTAGCCAATATTTATCTCGTGAGTACTAAAAGAAGTATTGAAGGGAGTAATATCAATTATCAATACTGGTATAGGATGAACAAAAACCGAACCAAAGTATTCTCTTGTATTAAAAAAGAAAAAAAAGATGGGCAAGTTATGGAACAAGTTTTAAGCCCAACCAAATACCTACCAAACAAACAAGTAAACTTAAACAGATATTCGTACAGGCATAGAAATAATTCCCCTCCTGCAAAAGAGCATAAGTCTCATACGTAAAGGTAGAAAAGGTGCTAAAGCCACCGCAAAATCCAGTTAGCCACAATAGTTTGATAGCGTCTTGAGTAGCGTTTTTCATGAACCAGCCAATCAGACCTCCTAATACTATACAACTTATTAGATTAGCCACAAAGGTTGCCCACGGAAATACGAACTCGAAAGGCTGTAGGATTCTAGCGATTCCATACCTACAAATACTTCCGAGTCCTCCTCCTATGAATACTGCTAGGAAAGATTGCATGAGAAAAAAGGCGTTATGGCGTTATGGCGTTGTGGCACTACGGCATTATGGTGTTTATCCACAATGCCATAGTGCCACAATGCCATAACGCCTATTCATATAAAAAATCAATATTTCGTTTTAAGCCAGCGTACTTTGTTCGCTTGACGGCAGATTGCTTGAATACTTTTTTGAATACCTCTTCTGTAATTTCTTTCCACTCCGCTTTAGTCATTTCTAATAATTCGGTAGTAGGCTGGAATTGCGCTTCTTCATGTGAAGTGGAAAACCGATTCCACGGACAGACCTCTTGACAAATATCACAGCCGAACATCCAATCCTCAAATTTACCCTTGTAAGTAGTTGGAATTTGCTCTTTTAATTCTATGGTAAAATAAGAAATGCACTTACTGCCATCTACTACGTATCCTTTTGGACTGATCGCTTCTGTTGGACAGGCGTCTATACAGCGGGTGCAGGTACCACAATAATCTTTTATAGGGTCATCTGGTACTAGTTCTACATCAATGATTAATTCCGCCAAAAAGAAATAAGAGCCTTTTTTAGGATGAATCAGTAGGGTGTTTTTGCCAATCCAACCCAATCCACTTTTTTTAGCCCAATCCCTTTCTAATACAGGTGCGGAATCCACAAAACAACGACCGCTTATTTCTCCCATTTTTTCTGTCAAATTATAGAGAAATTCTTTCAGTTTATTCTTGATGACTTTATGGTAATCTTTCCCATAGGCATATTTTGATATTTTGGGGGCGGAAGGATCTTTTTGCTCTTCTTCTGTAAAATAATTATAGGTTAAGGAAATGACTGATTTTGCACCGGGGACTAGTAAGGTGGGATCTACCCGCTTATCAAAATAATTTTCCATATACCCCATTTTTCCATGATAGCCTTTATTCAACCATCTTTCTAATTGTTTAGCTTCTTTATCCAATCGCGCTGCTTTGGCAATACCAATACCATCAAAACCTAGTCGTTTTGCCTCTTCTTTTATCCAAGTCGTGTATTGTTCTTTTATCATTTACTTTTGCTTGGTTTATATCGGTATTGTGGTTTTATGGTGTTTGGGTTGAGTTTTGATATATAGAAATGATATGGGCATAATTCAGTTCTGTCCCCTGCGTAACTACTTGAAAAGTAAAGATAAAAGTATTCGTATCTTTTACTTTAGTCATTGCTCGCCGCCTTCGGCGTCTCGCAAAATGGTTCTTAGGAGGCAAAGGTTTTTAAAATTGGCTTTTTCAAAGCCAATTTTAAAAACCTTTGCCTCCTAAAACCCTATATATCGAGCTGGCGACAGCCAGCGAGGTAAAATTAGACTAGGACAAAACTGAATTACGCCCATTGCAATCTTAAAAAAATTCCTATCAGTTTCAGACTGACAATCAGTCAATTATCCTTTCCTTTTCCAAGTCTATTTCGATGACCATAGAAATTTGGCTACAATTTTGCACAGGACAAGCATAACCATATTAGAGTAGAATTTGAAAAAAAATTCTACTTCCTTTTACAGTTGGGTCCATTCCAAAAATCTTATCCTACCAGATACATCTTATCACTAGGTGTTTTAAGTATCACATTAGAAAAGTCGGTTCATTCCATTTACAATTAGATTATGGATACTCCAAACTTACACACTAGATTCTTGCAATCTATATGGCCCTACTCTACCCTCCTATTAATAGGTGTGATGTTAGGTAGTCTATTTTTAAGTAATTCTTTGTCCGCACAGTCCACTTGTAACAATGTTACAGATGGTGGCGTGATAGCAGGAAATGAAATGGGATGTCCCAATCCCACTTTTGATCCTACTCCTATTGTAAGCCTATCCCCTCCTAGCGGAGGAAGTGGGGCAATAGAATATCTGTGGATGAGAACAACGGGTGATCCCAATGCCCCATTTAATGCTTGGGATATTATTCCTGGAGCAAAAGGAGAGACCTATGATCCTTTGCCCATTTCCGTAACTACCTATTATGCTAGATGCTCGAGACGAGCACTTTGTACGGATTATAATGGGGAAACCAATATCATTTCCAAGACAATCCAATGTTGTTCTTTTGATGTTACTATCAATACAACGGGTGGTAATACCTGTGATAGAGAAGTAACCTTAAGCGCGGCTGCACCACAAGGTTCACAATATACTTGGACTAGCAACGGTGGCACCTTTAATAATCCTAACAGTGCTACGCCTATTTTTACCTCAGCGGTATCAGGCATTTTTTCCGTTGCAGTAACAGTAACTAGCCCTGATGGTTGTGAGACTACTACTAGTCTTCCTATCTCTCTCGGAAGCGTCACTGCTACCACCACAGTCAATCACCCCACATGTGGTAAGAATGATGGTTCCGTCACCGCAACCGTTACGGGAGGAGTGAGTCCATTGCAATATGATTGGGGAGATGCCTACCCCAATGCGCCCACTATTTCAAATTTAGCTGCTGGCGTTTATATTGTCATTGTCACAGATGCGAATGGATGTAGTAGTACGGCTACTGCCGAACTTCAAGCGACGGGTAATCTTGCGATAGATTTTACGTCCAACAATGTTTCCTGTAATGAAGCAGCGGATGGATCTATTACGATTCAACCGAGAGATGGAATCGCTCCTTATACTTATCAATGGGCGAACAATATAAGTACGACAGCAACCGCTAGTAATCTTTCTGCAGGAGCGTATCAGATAACGGTAGTAGATGCAACGGGTTGTTCCAATGTTGCCAATATTACCATATTAGAGAACCCACCTCTTGCAGCTACTATCACCACTAACAATTCTTGTGATGCGAGTAATGGAGTAGCTACCGTTTCAGTATCAGGTGGAACACCTGGTTACACGTATATCTGGAACGATCCTTCTTCACAAACTAGCTCCACAGCAACTAAGTTGAGTAATGGCACTTATACCGTCACGGTAACAGATGCTGCGGGTTGTACCGCTATCGCTACTACCTCAATTGCAACTAATGGATTATTAATAAGTAGCAACACCACTAATACAGGTTGTGTTGGAAGCAGTACAGGAACTGCAACCATATCTGTAGCAAATGGCGTTGCACCTTATACGTATTCATGGTCAAATGGCGGTAATTCAGCAACGATTACTACTCTATCAGAAGGCACTTATATTGTTACTGTAAGTGATGCTGCTGGTTGTTCTGCCATATCCGAATTAGTCGTCAATGCGGAAACTTCATTTGAATTAGTTATCTCTACCTCCGATGCTACTTGTGGTGAAAATAACGGTCGTGCAGTGGTCAATGTGATTGGGTCTGACGATCCTTTTACTTATAGATGGAATGATAGTAACAACCAAATAAGTAGTGCTGCAGACAAATTAGCACCAGGTACTTATACCGTGACTGTTACAGCACCCAATGGTTGTAGTTTGGAAGGGGCAGCTCCCATTGGGACTGTAAGTTCCAATTTTTCAACTAGTATAGACATCAGTAACACCACGCTATGCTTAGGGTCTATCACAGAGGTATCCGCTATTATCACAGGTAATGCACAGAGCTATGCTTGGTCCGCCACTTCTGGTGAATTCTTAAATGCTAACAGTCCAAATACTTCTTATATCAGTTCTCTTCCAGGGGAACACACGATAACCTTGTTTGTGACAGATGCCAACGGTTGTCAAGCAACGGAAACGGTTACCGTTACTGTTGTGAATGCTTTTGGTGGAACTATAACCGCTGATAAAACAGGCATCTGTATAGACGATCCGTACTTGGATACCGTTATGGTAACGCTTACGGGAACTAGTACAGCTAGGAATACCTTCATTGTAACTGATAAGTCTGATAACATCATAGGAGTACAAAATAGTAACCAATTTAATTTTGAATCAGCAGGCGAAGAATTTGTTTTCATTAGAAATATTAGTTTTGATTCTTCCATTTCTAATAGTGTTACCCCAGGCGTAAACTTAGCAAGCCTTACTGGGTGTTTTGGGTTATCCAACCCTATTAGAATTGATAGATATTCAGGAGAAGCTTGTAATGTATTATGCAATGTAGCGGGAGGAGATATTTCTACTAGTGACCCTACAGTTGTATGCGTTGGAGACGGTATCCCTAATGAGATTAATACCGTTGTAGCTGGAAGCATTGGCACCTACTCTACCTGGGTAATTACAGATATTCATGAAACGGTCATTGCCATCCCTTCTGCTCCTCCGTTTGATTTCAACAATACAGAAGTAGGCATTTGTTACATCTGGCATATTAGTTCTGATAGGCCTTTGACCAATATTAATATTGGAAGTTCTTTAACCAATTTACCTGGCTGTGCCGTTCTATCAAATAATTCAATAGAAGTAGATAGACGCAGAGCTAGTCCTTTCAATATTATCGCTGGGGCGACGACGTTGTGCCTGGAAGGTGCTACAGAACTGGCGACCGATTGGAATACCACTTTCAGTTCTTATTCATGGACTGCTACCAATGGAACTTTCACGGATGGGAATAGTGATCGTCCAATCTATTTCCCAGATACACCAGGTACACATACCATTACGGTATCTATTTTTGATGGTGTTTGTACTTCTACAGCTACAACAACAATCCTCGTACAAGCACCTGTTACCATTGACCATACAGTAGCTAATGCAACTTGCGCTGATGATGCCAATGGACAAATTAACGTGATAGTATCTGGCGGAACAGCGCCCTATACCTACCTTTGGTCAGATAGCTCAACTACCAGTGAGAAAAAAAATGTAACGATGGGCGTTTATGATCTTCTGGTTACAGATGCCTTGGGTTGCAGCAATACTATTTCCATTCCAGTTGTCAATGAATCTAATTTAGTAGCGGAAGTAGCAACTCAAAATATTAATTGTTTTGGAGATAATACTGGAGGGATTGTGGTCACTACTAATGGAGGAGTTGCTCCCTATACTTATCTATGGAATGGACAACCCAACAACCCTAGCGTGGCAAATCTTTCGGCGGGGTCTTATACGATTGATATAGTAGATGCCTTGGGCTGTACGACTGCCTTGAACACTACTTTAACGGAACCAGAAGCCCTAACCGTCACCATTACTACCAGTCATGTTACTTGCCAATCTTTTGGAGCCGCAGAAGCAACTGTGAAAGGAGGCGTTGGTCCTTATCAATTTCAATGGAATGATGGTTTGAGTAGAACCACTTCCAACATAGATAACTTAGCACCAGGTGACTACCAAGTAAGTGTCAGAGATCAAAACGGTTGTACCGCAATAGCAACTGCCACCATACTGCAAGAAAGCATTACTAACTGTCAAATAAATGTGATAAGCCCTATCACTACCATCAATGGATCAGAAGGACATTTACAAGCAGCCGTTGAAGGTGGTAATTCCTTGAAATATTTATGGAGTAATGGAAGTACAGAATCATCCATTAGCAATCTTTCAGATGGAGAATACTCTGTGACGATTACGGATGCTTTCGGATGTTCTTGTGAGGCAAATGCTAAACTAAAGAATCCTGCAAAAATAGGAGATTTTGTTTTTGAAGACAGCAACGATAATGGTATCCAAGATGTTGGAGAGGATGGACTAAGAGGAGTGGGTATTACCCTAAGCGGCCTCAATGAATATGGGGAGGAAGTCGTATTAAATACCCTTTCAGACAAAAATGGAATGTACATGTTTTTAGTAGTCGCAGGTACATACAAAATTACTCTGACAGATTTCTTAAATTTAAAAATTTCAACACCCAATGTAGGGGAAGATCATCTTGATAGTGATATTGATCCAATTACCGCCATGAGTCAAGAAATATCTGTGATAGGTGGCGAGTTTTTTGGTGATCTAGATATCGGATTAGTACCCAAAGGATTTTGTGATAATGTTTTAAGCGGAGGTAGTATTGCCGAGGACGAAATACTTTGTGGTCCTACAGCAGGCCCTTCCCGAATATTCAGTGTGTCCAAACCAACGGGTGGTTCAGGAGAATTACAGTATCTATGGCTACAAAGTCATAAACCTGATTATACCCCTGGCGATCCAGATTGGATAGAAATCCCAAATTCTAATGAGGAATTTTATCAACCAGATAGCATTCAATCGACCACTTACTATATTCGATGTACTAGAAGAAAGGGTTGTGATAATTATCCGGGCGAAACCAATGTCATCGCTAAAACCGTAGTGAACTGTGCAGCTATACCTACCGCAGAACAATTACGGGTAACGCCAATGGCAGCGGAAATCATGTTAGAATGGGATGGGAATATTCCGCTAACCCAAAGTCACTTTGTCATTGAACGCAGCCAAGATGGTGTTCATTTTAAGACGATTGGTAGTGCGAAGGCTTTCCAATCTGACAGTTATACCGCCTATGATTATATGGATAAATCGCCCAGCATTGGAGAGAATTACTATCGAATAAAAACGGTCCATCCTAACATGGGATATGCCTATTCCAATACTGCTATGGCGATGCTAAAACCAACAAGTAAATCCGTAGTTACAGTCTATCCAAATCCAGCACAAGAGGAATTAACTATTCACTTCTTAGAAAGTAGAACGGAACCAGCAATCCTGGAAGTCGCCAATGGTTTTGGACAAGTTATTCAACAAGTAACTATTGATACCGATATTTCTAAATACCAATTATCCCTTCAAGCCTTACCTGGTGGGATCTATTATTTAAAATTTCAAAATCGAACCTTAAAACGATATAGTCAGAAAATTTTAAAGAGAGAGTAAATAGTCATTGGTCATTAGTCATTACAACCAATGACTATTGACTATTGACCAATGACTATTAACCAAATCAGTTTAACCAATCTAATCTACTTAAAAAGAAAAAAGACATGAAACACTTACTGTTACTGGCAGTTATGACCTTATTTGCAGCTATTGATGAAACAACAATCGCTGAGGAAATATTTTTAAATGAAGATGGCTCAGGTCGATACAATGTATATCTTGACCAACTACCTGCTCTTGCAGAAATGAAAATGCACCAGGAAGGATTAGCCACTATAGAAGCTGCTCAAAAAGCAGTTTGGAAAGAACATTCTAGCGAATTCAATTATTCCAATTCTGTTTATCGAGATGCCTCACCGACTATTCAACAAGATTCAGAACTACGAAAATTACTTCAACACAGCACCTATTTTACGATTGGTAAAAAGGAAGCAAACACCATTCATTCTGGTGTCATGTGTAAGTTCGATAATTTAGAAGAGTTGGCTTTACTAATGGAATTGTTTAGAGATAATCCATTAGCAAAGGTGGACCATAAACCTACCGCTACTACCTCCTTTAAAGTTACAAAAAACAATAAAAAAGAACTTTCCATAGAAGTACCTACTACCAATGCTTCTATTAATACCACGATTTATTTGCCAAATAAAGTAAGAAAAGTGAAGGGCAAAGCCAAGAAGAAAAATCAAACGGTTAATTGGAATTCTTCTGAAGAGACGGCTTTGACGGTTAGTTGGAAATAAGCTTTGCCTCCTATTTGTTAGAGCAGAAATAGGTGCTTTGACGAATTTCATAAAATACATGATCCGCAAATCAGATTAGCATCGAGCCAATCTGATTTGCACAAGGTTTTCTAAAAGCTATTGAACCCCAACACCTTTTTAGTCTATAAAATCCCAAAGGGATTGAATACGAATAGCCCTAGATGCAATCTAGGGATAAGAGATAAGTCGTGTTTTCCAACCCAGAATGGGTTGAATCTGCAATATTCAACTCCTCCAGAGTTGGAAAAAGCATTATACATGATGTCACCGTATTGCATACGGTGCTATTCATATTGAATCCTTTCGGGATTTAGAGACGTGAGGTATCAATAGGATTCTAAAGGGGCAAGTCAAGCTATGCCTGACCTGCCCCTTTAGAAAATCTTGTTTCCCTTACATAGACTCAAAGTCCATGTCAGGGATAAATCACGTAATTCATTATTTATTACATTGCAGAATCCCCCTTCTTCAAAATAATCGCATCAATAGCTTTCTCCTTAATGAGTTGATTAAATTTCGGAACTTCTGTCTGCATAATTTGATTAAAAGTCGCTAACTCTTTATTGATCTCTTTGGTCAGTGTTTCTCGCACTTCCTTCATCTGATTAGTCGGCGGATAGTCGCTGCCTTGTATCAGTGAATTTAGATGCGCCAGTTTATTATTTAAACGAACAGGGAAATTCAGCGGATCTTGTCGACTTCTATTTTTAGTTTGATATAAGGCTTCCTCCACTTTTGACATTTGCTGATTGATCTCATCTGCCAACTTCTTGATATCCTCCATTCCTTCTTGGTCGCCCATTAATTTTTTGTAATTTTCTAATTGTTCTCTTACTTGACGAATATCAATGATCGCTTCATGGGTTTCGGTAATTTTATCTCCGATGCCCTTGATGAAATCAAATTGAGATTGCATATCGGCAAGGCTCACTTCAGAACGTGGGTCTGGTAAGATTTTAAAATCTTGGGTCTGTTCTTCGCCATTGACTTTCAAGGTTACTTTATAATTACCAGGTACCGCTTTTGGACCATTCATAGAAGCCCACCACATGATCATCCCATCAAATTTCTTCGCCTCAGGATAGTGCATATTCCAAACAAATTGATTGCCTCCTTCTTTGACTGTCAATTTTTTATTCTTCTCTTTTGCTTTGGTGGAATAGCTGGTAATCATATCTCCATCCGCTTCATGAAAAGATAGTTCCACGTCTTTTAATAAGGACGTATCCCGCAGATTGAAATGTACCATAACGCCCCCAGGATGATTCATACCCGCATTTTTTACCTTTTTATTTTGAGAACCAGGCATTCGGTAACTGTCCATTGGTTTGAATAAATGAACTTTTGCTTTTGTTACCTGATCATTCATTTGGTGCAATACCGTCAAATCATCTATCATCCAAATACTTCTACCTTGAGTAGCGGCAATCAAATTATCATTCTTAATGGCTAAATCTGTAATGGGTACAATAGGTAGGTTCATTTGCAAAGGTTGCCAATTAGATCCGTCGTTAAAGGATACGTACATGCCTGTTTCCGTTCCTGCATATAACAACCCTTTCTTGTTAGGGTCGGCTCGAATGACTCTCGTAAAATGATCGTTTGGAATACCATTCACAATTTTTGTCCAAGTTGCTCCGTAATCATTGGTTTTGTATAAATAAGGTTTAAAGTCCCCTGCTTTATACAAAGTCGCCGCTAAATACGCTCCACAGTCATTATGAGGATCAGGTTCTATGCTATTAATCATCACCCATTTTGGTAAACCATTTGGGGTGACATTCGACCAATTCGCTCCGCCGTCCTTACTTACATGTACCAAACCATCATCAGAGCCTACCCATAATAAATCTTTTACCCTAGGTGATTCTGCTGCTGCAAAAATGGTACAGTAATATTCCACTGAAGTATTGTCCTGTGTAATCGGTCCACCAGATGATTTTTGTTTTTCAGGATCATTTCTAGTTAAGTCGGGGCTAATGATTTCCCAACTTTGCCCCTCATTATAACTCACATGCAAGTGATTAGAAGCGGTATATAATTTATTAGGATCATGAGGGGAAAGGAAAATAGGAAAATTCCATTGAAAGCGATACTTCATACCTTCTGCCCCCCAACCCATCGGTAAATCGGGATAAACATTGATTCTTCGTTCTAAGTCTTTACGGTGGTCTTTTCTTTCAATCAATCCATCATAACAACCTCCATATACGACTTCATTATTACGCGGATCAATGGCTATATGTCCACATTCGCAACCTGCGGAAGTTTCCCAATCTCTATCTCCAATAGAGCTTCCACCCGAACGATGCAATACTCGTTGGGTACTATTATCTTGTTGGGCAACATAGATTCGATAAGGGAAGTGATTATCCGTAGTCACTCGATAATATTGTGCGGTTGGCTGATTGTAATA
>CALJIQ010000530.1 GCA_937973995.1 uncultured Saprospiraceae bacterium | reverse complement strand
CGTCTTACCCTTGTATTATTTTAATAAAAAAAAATTATATGTCAGTTAACCTACTAAAAACGCTACAAAGAGGATTAGGAGATAGCCTTATAAAAAATGCTTCCAGTTTTTTGAATGAATCGGAAGAAACGGCTGGTAAAGCCGTAAAAGGTACCTATTCTGTTCTGTTAGCTTCAGTGATAGATAAAGGCTCGACAGAAAAAGGAGCGGCAAGTATCTTGAAGGTATTAAAAAAAGGAGGCCACAATGTGCCCGCAGAGGAAGAGGTCGGCAAAATATTTTCAAGAAGTCCCCAAACAATCAATGGATTGGTTAATATCGGAAATAGGGATTTACCCACCTTTTTTGGAAATAAACAAAGAGAAGCTACTAATATAGTGGCACAGGAAAGTGGTGCTAAGAAGGCCTCTTCTTCTTTGTTAATGAAATTATCTTCTCCCTTCCTAATGAATTTATTGGGAAAACAAGTAGCTGATAACGGATTGGATGCTAAAGGATTGATGAATTTTCTACAAGGGCAGAAAAGTCATATTACCAATTCTTTACCCGCTGAGGCGATTGATAAATTAGAACTGACTAGTTTCGGCTGGACGAAAAAAGAACCCGTGGTGAGTGAAAAGAAAAAGATCAAGAAGAAGCCTGTTGTTAAAAAAGAAAAAGTGGTCAATTCTGAAAAAGTGAAGACGGCAACAGTTGCTCCTGTTAAAAAAGCAGTAGCCACGCAAGACACGGGTGGTGGGATTGGAAGTTTATTGCGTTGGCTTATTCCGCTATTGCTAATAGGTGTGTTGGCTTTCTTTGGCTTACGACAATGTAATCCTGCCGCTAAAACAGCAGCAGTAGTAACGGATACTACCAAAGCGGTTACAGAAAGTACAGGGAATATCGTAAAGGGCGCAGGTGATATGGCAAAGGGAGCGGTAGATAAAGTAGCGGATGCTTTTGGGACGGTTAATCAAGCTGCTTTAGATGCGCTGAATGGGATAAAATTCACAGCTGGTTCTGCTGGTTCTCAAATGTTAGCTTTTATTAAAGGCGGAGGAAAAGGCGAAGGAAAATTCAGATTTAATAATCTAAATTTCGCTTCTGGTTCAGCAACCATTGCAGGAGAATCTGGTGCAGAAGTGGATAATTTAGCGGCTATTTTAAAAGCTTATAGCGATTTGAAAGTATCTATTCAAGGATATACCGATAGTAAAGGCAATGCAGACTCAAATCTTACTTTGTCTAAGCAACGAGCAGATGCGGTTCAGCAGCGATTGATTGCAGCAGGCATTGCTGCCAATCGTATTACTACTCAAGGATTTGGAGCAGCCAATCCAGTAGCTGATAATGAAACGGCTGAAGGGAGAGCGCAGAATCGAAGAATTGAGGTCGTATTAGTGAAGTAAGAAAGTTATTGGTTGGTTTAAACTCCGTGTTTGTTTCAAAAATTTTGATTAGTATTTGCTCGCCGCCTTTAGCGTCTCGCAAATAGGGTTCTTAGGAGGCAAGGATTTCAAAAAACGGCTTTTTAAAGCCGTTTTTTGAAATCCTTGCCTCCTAAAACCTACTTGCCGAGCTGGCGTTAGCCAGCGAGGCAAACCAATACTTACTAGTCAAAACTTATGACACGTAGCACAAGGTTTAGACAAAGAACATTACCACCCAGGAGAGAAATTTAAACCAAACTGCATTCTAGTTTTCTCTTGAAGTGGCCAAGCCAAGAAAGGCTCTAAAATTAAGGCACCAAATAAATTAATACGAGCAGAAACGCCCGCACTAAAAATGGGGTCAGGGCCTATTCCAACCACACCTCGATTATCCTCTTTGAATTCATCAAAATTATTCCAAGCCATACCGCCATCAAAGAATAAATTCAATTCTGTAAACAGAAATTTGGAGCCAATGATGGCTAACCCTTTTGGACCTGTAAATGGTAAACGTATTTCTAGATTAGAAATTAAAATCTTATTACCTACCAATTGATTTCTAGTAATATTATTTTCAAAAACAATATCATTATTCCCATAGCCATAGCCTCTTACATACCAAGGATAGGCGATATTATAAATAGGCGATAATTGGTCAATATTACTACCATAGCGACCAAAATGCGTAGCTCGGAAACCTATGGTAAACGGCTTAGCATAATGATAAAATCTGGCATCAGCAGTTAGGTGGGAATACTGCACATCTCCAAAATATTGATCTACTCCCAAACGGTAGCGATACCCTCGAATAGGGGAAGCCATTCCAAAGAAAGAATTATCACCTACCCAAGCAGCACTTAGCTGAGCAAAATTGAAAGGGTCTTGTCCCGTATCCACTTTTTCATTATCGGTTTGGAAAAAAGGATTGCCAAAATCATCCGTAAATACATCTCGTTGGTCTCTTCGGAATCCATAACGCACCAAAGAGGCACTAGCATCAAAACGTTGAATTTTAGAGACAGGGAACATGGCAAATAAACTGGCTTTATCTTCAAATAATCGTTCTGTTATTACATTAAATTTATTGGCAGGAACTTGCTGACCACTAGAGGCTGTCAGTGTATCTAAGCCTTCATATCTAGTGCCTCCATAGCGATAAGGAATATGGGATAAGCCTCCTCCCCAAGCTACTCGCTTCTTTCGATTGACATAGGATACCTGCCCTCCGAAATCTAAGATTTCGCCATTTAAGGCAATTCTCGAATACAACTGATTATTGCCTAAAATATCGCTAAACAACAGGTCTATACTGCCCTGCATTCCTGTATTGGGGCTACCGTTAGCACCTGATGCAACCCCTACGCCGCCGCCGCCGCCGACATAATCTAATTTGAATTTAGGTTTATACTCCGCAGATGAAAAAAGGCTGGTAGAAGGCTTTTCCCGATTATCAAAATTGGACATATTACGATCCACTATGGAAAGCATTTCTGGATTATTCGGAGGCAATAAAGAAGCTGCAAAATTGACATTATCCGTTACTACTTCTCTATTTAAAAACTGTTCTTCTTTTGCAGAATAGATGGTGTACTTTCCAGCCATGAAATGGGTATATACAATTCGGTCTTTCTTAGGGGCGGCATGAATAGCAGGTGCATACTCTGTGATACCGCTCACCCCCGTTTTTAAATCGGTCATTTGAAATACCTTCCCTGAAGCCAAATTATATTTATACATATTCCTATAGCCATCTTGGTTGGAAAGGAATAAAATATTGCCGTAGTTATCGTAAACAGGATTTAGATTGTGTGCTTTATTAAATACTTCATAAATTTCTGTTGTCCCTGAGGCTACATCCATCTGAGCAATGTTAGCCGTCCATTTTCCGTGGGTTCTTCCATTTTTGAAACTCCACTCATCAGTCGCAAAAGCAATCTTAGAACCGTCTGGGGAGAACTGTGGCTGCATTTCCGAGTAGATATTATCCGTCAATTGTTTAACCGTACCACTTCGAAGATTATAACTATACAGATCAATTTGTCCATCTACTAATCCAGACACGACAATCTCTTTTCCATCGGGAGACCACGTAGGATTAACAAAAGCTTGGACATCTGGTATTTCTGCTTCCTCTATGGTTTTTCCACTTTCCACATTTTTTATAACCAAGACATTCTCTCCTTTTTTGAAAGCGACAAAGGCAAATTCCTTACTATCAGGTGACCAAGCGCCAGCAGATTCTATAAAGTTGAAGGCATCTAAGTGACCATCTCTGACGGTACTTCCTAACTGTCGAATAACTTTACCAGTGGCAGCACTCGCTAAAAAGATTTCAATAGAAAAGTGATTCTTTTCCGATAAATACATGATGTATCTACCATTCGGACTAAGCATCGGCGCAATATTCATTCTGCCAGAATTCTTTTCAGACAGTAACTTCCTACCGATCGTATTATCTTTCTTTTTCTCTTCTCCTACCAAAGGCTCATAATAGGTCTTTAAACTATTCTCCCACATATTCGATAAGTTCTCTTGACCAATTCCCAGTACTTTTAGAGAAGCACCATTTAAACCATATTTTGCTGTTTCTACAAAGAAGGGTTCTACGATGGTATCTCCATACACCCCTGTCAAGAAAGACCAAAATGCTTGTCCATACCGATAAGGAAAATACTTGCCCGTACTCAAATCTTTTAGAGAAGGAATATCTTCATTCAATACCGCATCTCGCATCCACATAGCGGTGTGGGCATCCACTCTTCCGATGGACATATACTCCGCCAAGCCTTCCACCATCCACAAAGGAATATTAGAAATACTTTTTAAACCCGTAGAATCTCCAAAGGTGAGTAAGTGATATTGAAAGGCATGCACCAACTCATGTCCCAATACGTGATTGGTTTGTTGGTTGGACATGGCAATAGGCATAATCACTCTTCGCTTAAATCCTTCCGTCACCCCACCTGTACCTACTCCAATAGATCCTTGAATAGAATTGGTCTGTTGAAAATCCGCATGGTCATTATAAAAGATAATAGGGTTTCGATTTTCAAAGGTATCTAACAGTAATTCTTGGTGCATTTTATACCACTGCTCACTTTGTTGGGTAAGCATGTTCAACACCTTCTCATTTTCCAAATAGTGATAAATCTCGAAGGTAGGAGACTGATACACTTTAAAATTAAAATTGTCATATTTCGCCTTATTCCGACCGAAATACTGACTATAAACATTCGTTGAAATAATCCCCAATAAACAAAGGGACAGGAGGACTTTTAGTTTACTCATCACAAGTTTATTGTTTGATATTGTGGTTTTGTGGTTTTGTGGTGTTTTGGCTGCGAACCATAACACCGAAATACCACAATACCATAACACCAATAAATTATTCGTTTTTGTGTAAATATCTTCTAGGGAATAGGTTAGTTTAGGTGT
This sequence comes from uncultured Saprospiraceae bacterium, assembly GCA_937973995.1. Taxonomy (GTDB): domain Bacteria; phylum Bacteroidota; class Bacteroidia; order Chitinophagales; family Saprospiraceae; genus JAFMDF01. The sequence continues at coordinate 1,885 of CALJIQ010000530.1, read as the reverse complement.
AAACCAACGGGTGTGTGGTAGGGACTATAATAGTAGGTAATTTGGAGAATAGACGTACAAATATAGGTTGTCTTTAATATAGACGCAAAATGGAGTGGTAGGTCTCTTTCTTTGGTTTTCAGATGACTGGCATTTTGGAAATGCCTGTCATCTACAATTTCTAATATCTTTTCCGCTTATTATTCTTATAATCCTTAAAAATAAACTCTCCCAAACCAGATAGTCCACTATAAAACGCTTTCCCGTTATTGGCTTTGGTGAATTGCTCTACGAAATTCACCAAATAAGGGTCTCGGGCAATCATGAAGGTAGTAATAGGAATATCCAATTTCCGACAACGCGTAGCGAGATTTAAAGTTCGATTGATAATTTTTCGATCTAGTCCGAAACTGTTCTTATAGTATTTTTTACCTTTTTTAATACAAGTGGGCTTTCCGTCCGTAATCATGAAAATCTGCTTGTTGGGATTTCTTCGACGGCGCAATAAATCCATTGCCAATTCCAAACCAGCGACGGTATTGGTGTGATAGGGGCCAACTTCTAAATAGGGTAAGTCCTTTACTTCTATGGGCCATGCATCATTTCCAAATACCAATATGTCCAAAGTGTCTTTGGGGTAGCGGGTGGTAATTAATTCGGATAGTGCCATTGCCACCTTTTTGGCAGGGGTAATACGATCTTCCCCATACAAAATCATCGAGTGCGAAATATCAATCATCAACACCGTACTCATTTGACTTTGATAATAGGATTCGTGGACTTCTAAATCTTGGTTCGTTAGTTGAAAGTCATCTATGCCATGATTGATTTGTGCATTTTTCAAGGATTCTGATACCGCCAAATTATCCAAGCTATCTCCAAATTCATAAGGGCGAAGTTCAGAGGTAGATTCGTCTCCTCTGCCACTATATCGAGTACTATGTTTGCCCCGCTTGGCTTTTTTCAACTGCCCAAATACATCCTCTAAAGCCTTTTGTCGCAATTGGATTTCCATTTTCTTGGAAGGGGTAAAGCCTGCATTTCCATCTCTAGGATCTTTTTGGATATAGCCTTTATCAATCAAGTCTTGAATAAAGTCTGCCATACCATAGTCCTCGTTGGTGATCTTATATTCTCGATCCAATTGAGTCAACCACGACAGGGCTTCGCTCACATCCCCTGAGGTGTGAACCAATAGCTCTTTGAACAGATTTAGCATCTTCTCAAAAATGTCGCCTTCTTCTTTGCCTGTATATTCGGAAAAATGCCAGCCTATCATGGTAATAAGGATTGAGGGATTGAGGGAAAGAAGGATTGAAGCATTTACAGTCAATCAAACAGTCACCTAATCACGTTTATATAAAGATAGCTTTTTTTTTAATAAAACGTAAGAGGCTAGGTGTTATGGTATTTTGGTTTTACAGTATTGTGGCAGAGCTTACTTTCACGAAAATTTTATAGAATTTTACCCCTATTCTTGAAATTGATAACTCAACCATACGACCAAAACGCCATAATACCACAACACCTACTCAATTAAAGTAAAACAATAATAGCCCTAAATAGTTGCTGTAAGAACCTCCATTTCTCTTGAAAAATTTTACTGTATTTTTGGGTCTTTCTCAACTTCTAGTTGGTATTATCGTAAATCTAAATGGTGAAAATTTAACCACATAAGTTCATTTAAGTGGTTTCACATAAGTTCACATTAGTATGCTTGTAGGACTTTGTGAACTAATGTAAAACTTCTAATTACACTATAAACTAAATTTGTCTGCGTTTTGCTCGGCGGCTGACCCACCCGTTTCACGGTTCACTCACTTGAAGGTTCCCCGAACCTTCACCCTACGGGTTCGTTCGCTCATGCCGCCTCGCAAGAAGGGGGATTTGGGGGCGAAGATTCTAC
>CALJIQ010000529.1 GCA_937973995.1 uncultured Saprospiraceae bacterium | reverse complement strand
GGCAGCTTTGCAGAATCGTCTCCCCCAAGCCCCTTGACGTTGCCCGAGCCGCACAGCGGCGATGGGCAGCGGAAAACATAATAAAACTTAATTTACAATGTACTAAAAACTAAAATACTAAAAAAATGGAAGGATTTAGCTTAGACAATGCGATTCCATGGTTAATAAGCCAATTGCCCAATCTTGTAGGGGCCGCCGCCACATTGATTATCGGTTTTATGATAGCAGGCATGGTGACGAATGGTGTTAAAAAATTACTTCGAAGAAGTGGTTTTGATGAAACCATCGTACCTTTTCTAGCCTCTCTAGTCAGTGTAGCATTAAAGATAATGGTTTTAATAGCAGCAGCAGGTTGGTTCGGTATTGATACGACTTCTTTTGTAGCTATATTTGGTGCAATGGCTTTCGCTATTGGTATGGCATTACAGGGTAGCTTAGGACACTTTGCTAGTGGCGTAATGATGCTTATCTTCAAGCCGTATAAGGTTGGAGACTTAGTTGATGTCGCAGGTGGCAATGTAGGTTCCGTTGAAGAATTAGGTGTTTTCAATACCGTTTTAAGGACCTTAGATAACAAAAAAATTATTGTTCCTAATGGTAATGTTACTGGTAATGTAATCACTAATATTTCTGGTCAAGGTACCGTAGGCGTTGAGATGACTTTCGGCATTGGCTATGGTGATGATATAGATAAAGCTAGAGCTGCGATTTTAAAAGTAGGGAAAGAATGTCCTTATATTTTGGATGATCCTGCTCAAGGAGTAGTAGTTGCAGAGTTAGGAGATAGCTCTGTTAATTTAGCCACTCGTCCATTTGTCAAGAGTGAGCATTACTGGGATGCTTTTTTCTATATGCAAGAGCATGTAAAGAAAGAGTTTGATAGACAAGGTATTGGAATCCCATATCCAACTATGGATGTCAATATGGTTCCTAACGCATAATCTTTTTCCTTCCAAATAAATACTTTTTACTACTTTACGGGCAATTATTCTTCGGGAATAATTGCCCGTTTTTTATTTCTCTAAATCATATATCATCCCTACACTAATACATCAAATAAAAAGTATCATAATGTTTTGTCTCGCTGCCTTCGGCAGCTCGACTAGTGGGGATTTGGGGGAGAAGCTGCCCGAACTGCGCAGCAGCGATGGGCAGCGAAAACTATCAAAAAATCTACTTTACAGTTTACCAACAGCAGTCGCTTTAGTCATACTTACTTACTTTATAGGCTACCAAGTTGATCGTAGCGAATTCACCTTTCTTATTTCCCATTACTTTTTATTCTTTATCCTCTACCTTTTGGTTTGCTGGTCAGTAAACAACAAATCCACTATTTTCTTCTTTGTAGGATTGAGTATCATATTAAGAGGGATATTGGTTTTTGCTTTCCCTAATTTATCCGATGATATCTATCGTTTTATCTGGGACGGCCATTTAATAATCAACCAGATTAATCCTTTTGACCATTTACCTTCCTACTATATCGAGCATACTATCCCGATAAATGGTATCAACGAGGCATTATATAAGCAACTCAACTCGCCCAATTACTTTACGATTTATCCTCCTGTCAATCAAATCATATTTGCCTCAGCCGCCTATTTGTCTCCCAATAGCTGGTGGGGTTGCAGTCTTGTCATTAAAGGTTTTTTGTTTGCCTTTGAAATAGGTAGCATTTGGTTAATTATCCTGCTTTTACAGCACTTCCAAAAGCCTTTGAAAAACGTATTATTATATGCGCTTAATCCTTTGATTATTTTTGAAATAGTAGGGAATGTACACTTTGAAGGAGCCATGATTTTTTTCTTTTTATTAGGTATTTGGTTACTAATCGTCAAACAAAAATTGGTGCTGAGTGCCATCGCCATTGCCTTATCTATTGCCTCTAAGTTATTACCCCTTATTTTTCTTCCTTTTTTCATTCTTCGATTATCCACGGACATTAGGTATCGGACACCTTCAAGGTGTCCGATACCTTTGTTAGAGTTCTTTAAAAGGATTGATTGGCAAAGGAATCTACTCTTTTTTAGTGTAATAGGAGGAACAGTTTTACTCGTATTTTCACCCTTGCTAAGTGGCACTTTTTTGTCTGGTTTTGGTTCGAGCTTAAACTTGTATTTTCAAAAATTTGAATTCAATGCGAGCATCTATTATTTGCTAGGTTGGGTGGGTTTTCAATACAAAGGATATAATATTATTCACACCTTGGGACCCAGTTTATCCATTCTGGTATTGATACTAATAATCCTAAAAGTACTAAGAGAACAGCACCCCTCTTGGAATAATCTATTTGAGCAATGTCTGTTTGCCATCAGCCTATATTTATTCTTTGCGATGACCGTCCATCCTTGGTATGTCGCCTTACCGATTGTTTGTTGTTTATTTACCCGTTTTCGCTTTCCCATCCTATGGTCTGGATTAATTTTTCTAACTTACATTAATTATAAGTACGCCATCTATCAAGAAAATTTATGGGTAGTGGCAATTGAATATATACTAGTTGGTATTTTTGTTATCTATGAAGTATTTAAATATAGGGGTCAGGAGTCAGGGATCAGGGGTCAGAGGTGAAGCGTCTGACGATAGATTTACAACCTCCATTCAACATTCAGTATTCAACATTCAATATTATTTCTCTCTGCGTCTCTGCGTCTCTGCGTTCATTTTATTAATGTCTACACACCTCCTACATTCACAAATAGGAGGAGACAATGTCTATGAATTTTTAAACTTACCCGCCTCCGCAAGAATCACGGCTTTGGGGGGTAGTTTAATTACGGTAAAAGATAGCGATATATCCCTCGCCTATAGCAATCCTGCCGCCCTCAATAAAGAGATGCACAATGTGATTACTTTTAATCAAAATTTTCATGTAGCAGATATACGGAATAGCTATGTTGCCTATGGTCGCCATATTGAAAAGTGGAATTCTACTTTTCATCTAGGCTTCCAAACCATTAACTATGGCAACTTCCAATCTGCGGATGAATTTGGAAATATTACTGGCACTTTTCAGCCCTCTGAGTTAGCCATTACGATTGGTGCAGGCAGAGCATTATATGAACGAATGTCAGTGGGTGTTAATTTAAAATTAGTCTCTTCGACCTTTGAGGCATATAATTCTTTTGGTATTTCCAGTGATCTAGCAGCTATGTATTATGTGGAGGATAAAAATTTCACTGCTACCTTACTATTTAAAAATGCGGGTAGTCAAATCAGCACTTATCGAGCAGGTAATAGAGAAGACTTACCTTTTGAAATACAGCTTGGTATTTCTAAAAAACTCCAATATTTACCCTTCCGTTTCTCTATCACTGCTCAACATTTACAGCAATGGAATTTATTATATGATAATCCCAATTCAGAAGAAAACACCTTTTTCTTAGGCGAGCCCGTTGCCACTAACAATAGTGAATGGATCGATAATATCTTTCGACATTTCATCTTTAGTGGGGAATTTCTATTTGGAAAGGCAGAAGTGGTCAACTTGCGCTTTGCGTATAATCACTTTCTAAAGAAAGAGCTGTCTATTAATAGTTTAAGAAGTCTTGCAGGTTTCTCGGCTGGCTTGGGTATCAAGATTCGACGCTTTCGATTTTCTTATGGGATTGGGGTGTATCATATTGGGGGTAGTACCCATCATTTGAGTATTGCTACTAATTTGAGCGAGTTTAATCGCAGATTACGCTGATTTTGAATTGATTACGCTGATTAGATTAATGAGATGCAATAGATTATTCCAGATCTTACTTGAGTTGTTAGGATAACAGGCATTTCAAAAATCTATTGATACCCCACATCTCAAAATCCTGAAGGGATTCAATATGCATAGCACCGTATGCAATACGGTGACATCATTTATGGAGCAATTTCCAACCCAGAATGGGTTGAATATCGCACATTCAACCCATTCTGGGTTGGGAAATATCCTCAATCTTATCCCTAGATTGCATCTAGGGCTATTCGTATTCAATCCCTTCGGGATTGTAGAGATCAAAAAGATGTGGGGTATCAATAG